>NZ_JBYTAE010000057.1:0-41538 GCF_058787875.1 Hydrogenophaga sp. FW305-3-2-15-A-LB1
TGCCCCACCAGCTCCCGCCCCTCAACGCCTTGCGCATCTTCGAAGTGACGGCACGCGCCGGCAGCTACACCGAGGCCGCGAAAGAACTGAACCTCACCCACGGCGCGGTGAGCCGGCAGATCCAGCTGCTGGAGCACTCGCTGGGCCAGCCCCTGTTCCGCAAGGAAGGCCAGCGCATGGTGGCGACGGGACATGCCAAAGCCTTCGCGCGCGAGATCAGCGCCGCGTTCGACCACATCAGCGACGCGTCCCGGCGCTATGGCAAGAACGCCGCGAGCAAGGTGATCCGCGTCAACGCCCCGGCCACGCTGGCGATGCGCTGGCTGATCCCGCAGCTGGCGGAGTTCCGCGCGCGCCATCCCGCCACCGAAGTGCGCATTTCCACGGCCTTCAGCCACGACCCGGTGCTCAAGGGCAGCTTCGATGTGGCCATTCGCCGGGCGCCCGGCGACCAGACGCAGTTCGAGGTGGCGCCGCTGTTCACCGAAAACACGACCGTCATTGCCAGCGCAACGCTGCTCCGGGGGCGCGCGCTGAAAACGCCGCGGCAGCTGGAGAAGGCGGTGCTGCTGTCCACCGAGTCCCGGCCTGGCGACTGGGAGAACTGGCTCGGCGCGGCGGGCTGCGCGGACCTGCGCCCGATGCAGACGCTGCGCTTCGACCACTTCTTCGTCACGCTGCAGGCCGTGGTCGACGGCATGGGGTTCGGCATCGGCACCTTCCCCACACTGGCGGCCGACGTGGAGCTCGGCCGGCTGGTCACGCCGTTCCCGCGGTGGCAGGTGCCGGGCAGCGCCTACTTCGTGCTGGTGCCACTGGACTCCGACAAACCCAAGCACCTGCGCGAGTTCCTCGCATGGCTGCACGCCGCCAGCGAGCGTGCCGCGCAGTAGCCGCGGCCTAGTGGCTGGCCACGGCGCTCCAGAGCATGGTGCCGCCCGCCACCAGCAACAGGCCATCCATGAGCAGCCGGAATCTCTCCGCGTCGAGCTGGCGCACGTAGCGCTTCGCGATGAACGCGCCGGCCATCAACGACGATCCGATCACCAGGCCCTTCACCACCGACGCCAGGGGCAGCCCGCCCAGCGTGCCAAAGGCCAGCGTCTTGGCGGCATAGACACCCAGTGAGCTCATCGCCTCCGTGCCCAGGTACGCCCCTTTGACCAGTCCGTGCGCGAGAAAGAAGGGCGCGTTGATGGGGCCGGTGCTGACGACGATGCCTGTCAGGAAGCCGATGCCCAGGCCGACCAGGGCCAGATGCCAGAGCCGGAGCACCAGGGCCTGGCGCGCCATCCAGCGGCGCAAGGGGATCATGGCGAGGAAAAACAGGCCCATCACCGCCTCCACGATCCGGCCTGGCAGGACCAGCAGCGTCGCCGCGCCGAGTGCCGCGGCGGGCATGCCGGTCGCGCTGTAGACGCCGACCACGCGCCAGTCCACCTCCCGCCACCAGGCGGCGACCCGCGAGGCATTCGCCATCATCGAAGCGATTGCCATGATGGGCACGGCCTCGCGCGGTCCGAACACCAGCACCAGGGCCGGCATCAACATGATGGAGGTGCCGAAGCCGACGACGCCGCCCACCGTGCCGGCCACCAACCCGAGCACGAGCACCAGCGTGAAGTCCATGGACATGGGATCTGAATGAATGAGGGTTGTCGGGCTGGGCAGAACTGTAACCAGCTTCCGCGCGCCGCATGGTGGCCCGACCCCGGCGAGCCCTGGAAGCATCGGCGGGCGCTGCTCAGGTTCGCGCCACGCGTTCCAGTGGCGCGGGCCCGAAGCTCACGCGCTGCGGCCGCTTGTAGCGCGCCAGCCGCTGTTCCACGAAACCGATCAGCTCGGCTTCGGTGGCTGCCGCGCCGGGCTTGAGCGCGCAGGCCGCGTGCACGGCCTCGCCCCATTTCTCATCCGCCCGGCCGAACACGAAGGCCTCGGCCACGGCCGGGTGTTCGAGCAGCACCTGTTCCACCTCGGCCGGGTAGACGTTTTCACCGCCGCTCTTGATGAGTTGCTTGTGCGCCGCGCGGCCGGTGAACCACAGCCAGCCGTCCCCATCGAGGCGGCCCAGGTCGCCGGTGCGGTGCCAGGGGTCGGCGGGCTTGAAGGGGCGTTGCTGCGCCACGTCCCAGTAGCCCAGGAACACCGTGGGGCCGCGCACCGCGATCTCGCCTTCCACGCCGGCGGCGACGGGCTGGCCGGCCGCGTCCTGGATGCGGATCTGCGAAGGCGGCACGGCGCGGCCGGCGGCGCCGGGGCGCTCGCTCTGCAGACCCAGGCACACCATGCTCGACACCTCGGCCTGGCCATAGGCCGACCAGAAGCCGGCGCCCGGGCACAGCGCGGCCAGGCGCTCCAGCGTGGCCGGGGGTTCCAGGCCCATGCCGATGCGCAGGCTGGCCAGCGAAGCGCCGCTGGCCTGGGCCGCGTCGAGCATGGCGCCGAGCATGGGCGCGAAGGTGGCACTCACGGTGACCTGGTGTTGTTCCACCGCCGCCACGGCGGCGGTCGGGTCGAAGCGCGGCAGCAGCACGCAGGTGCCACCCGCGGCCAGCAACGCAAGCGAGAGGCCGATGCCGGCCGCGTGGAACAGCGGCAGCACACCGAGCCAGCGGTCGTTCACGCCGAGTGACCACACCTCGCCGATCTGCCGGGCCGAGGCGGTGAGCTGCGACTGCGCCAGCACCGCGCCGCGCGCGTGGCCTTCCACGGCGGCGGTGAACAGCATGACCGCGCCGAGTTCCGGCGCGTCCCGCCGTGCCACCGGGGGCGCGGTGGGCGGGCCGGCGACGGCGAGCGAAGGCCAGTTGGCCGCGCCGAGCACCACCGTGGGCACGCCGGGCATGCCCTCGGGCCAGGCCGCCTGCCACAGGGGCGCGCAGGCGGCGTCCACCACGGCCAGCACCGGCGCGGCGTCGCGCGCCTGCTGGGCCATTTCGGCCGGCGAGAGCCGCAGGTTCAGCGGCACCAGCATCGCGCCCAGCCAGGCCAGCGCGCCCAGCATCACCAGCACCTCGGCGCGGTTGCCGGCGATCAGCACCACGCGGTCGCCCTGGCCGACTCCCAGGGCCGACAGCGCGGCGGCCTGCCGCTGCACGGCCTCGTAGAGCATGGTGTGGGACTGCGGCGCGCCGTCGTCGATCACGGCGGGGCGGTCGGCGTGGGCCACGGCGTTGTGCGCGAGCAGGTCGATCAGCGTGGGCAGGGCGGAGGTCATGGGGTCATCCTAATCACGGGAGGGGCCGGCGGGCGCGAAGCCCAGGCCGCGCTGGCGCGCGGCATCGTATTGGCCGGCGAGTTCGTCCACCAGCGCGGCGACGGGCAACACGCCGTGCACGCCGGCCACCGAGTGGCCGGCGCTGAAGAGTTCGGTCCAGCGCCGGGGGCGTTGCTGGGTGTCGCGGGTGCCGTACAGCTCGGCGGCGTCGGCTTTCAAGGCGCTGGCATCGAGCGCATCGGGGTCGAGGCCCGCATCGACGAGGGAGGCGCGCAGCCAGTTCACCGGCAGCCCGGTGAACGCGCTGGACGGCACGATGTCGTCCCAGCCCGCGTCCACCAGCATGCGCCGGTGGGCCTCGCTGGCCAGGCTCTCGGGCGTGGCGATGAAGCGCGTGCCCATGTAGCCGAGGTCGGCGCCCAGGGCCTGCGCGGCCCACAGCGCGTGGCCGTCGGACAGGCCGCCGGCGATCACCAGCGGGCCGTCGAACAGCGCGCGCAGCGAGCGCACGCCGGCGAAGGGGCTGACCCAGCCGGTCTGCCCGCCCGCGCCCGCGCACAGCAGCACCAGGCCGTCCACGCCGGCGGCCAGCGCCTTCTCGGCGTGCGCCAGCGTGGCCACGTCGGCGAACACGCGGCAGCCCGCACCGTGCAGCGGCTCCACCAGCGCGGCCGGCGAGCCCACGCTGGTGATCACGAGTTCCACCTTCTCGCGCAGCACGCAGGCCAGGTCGTCGGCGAGCGTGGCGCTGCGCACGATGAGGTTGACGGCGAAGGGCGCGGCCTTCGCGGTGTCGCCGATGGCCTCGCGGATGCTGGCGATCCACGCCGCCAGTTCACCGTGCCGGCGGCAGTTGGCGGCCGGGAAGGCGCCGATCACGCCCGCGCGGCAGGCGGCCGCCACCAGCGCCGGCCCGGACACGTGCAGCATGGGCGCCGCGATCAACGGCAGCCGCAGGCGCGTGCGCCATTCGGCGGGCAGGGCCATGGCGACTCAGCGGCCGGTGAACGTGGGCGCGCGCTTGGCCACGAAGGCCGAGGTGCCTTCGCGCGCGTCGGCGGTGCGGGCACAGGCCTTGAGCAGTTGCTGCTCCAGCGAGAGGTAGGCCTGCAGCGAGAGCGCGGGGCCTTCGAGCGAGAGCCGCTTCATGGCCGCGAGCGAGGCCGGCGCCGAGGCGCACAGGCGCTGCACCAAAGCCTGCGCGGCGGCCTCCAGTTCGGCGGCGGGAAACACCTGGTCCACCGCCCCGGCGGCCAGGCATTGCGCGGCGTCGATGGGGTCGCTGAGCATCAGCCATTGCTGCGCGCGCACCGGGCCCACGCGTCGCGCCAGGAAGTAGGAGGCGCCCACGTCGGGTGAGAGACCGATCGCCGCGTACCCCGTGCGCAGCTTCATGGTGTCGCTGGCGAGCACGAAGTCGCCGCACAGCGCCAGGCCCACGCCCGCGCCGCCCACCGGGCCGCCCACCACCGTGACGATGGGGCAGGTGGCCTGCGCGAGCTTGAGGTAACCCGGCAGCAGCTCGTCGAGGATCTCGTCCACCAGCTCATCGAGCCGGTCGCCCGCCTTCACGAATTCGCGGATGTCGCCACCCGCGCAGAAGATCGGCCCGCGCGCCTCGATCACCACGGCGCGCGGTTGCCCCGCGAGCACCTCGTCGATGGCGCGCACCAGCGCGGGCGCGTTCGACGGGCCCAGCGCGTTGTTGTGTTCGGGCCGGTTGAGCACGATGCGCCCCACGCCCTGGCCGTCCACGTTCCACTCGATGCCATTCATTTCATTCATGATTTTTTCTCGGTTGCGCAGCGCATGCAGTGATCCCATCCCGGATGCCGCCGATCTGGCTCCGCCAGTCGGCCAGCATCGCCCCCTGGGGGGTGACGCCGCAGGCGGCGCGGGGGGTGTCTACCCCAGCCATCTCTTTCTCCGGCGGTAGTGTTTGACTTCGCGGTAATTGCGCCGCTCGCCGCTGGCCTGGTGGCCCAGGTAGAACTCCTGGATGTCCTCGTTGGCGCGCAGCTCGGCGGCCGTGCCTTCGAGCACCACGCGGCCGTTTTCCAGGATGTAGCCGTGGTCGGCCAGCGCCAGCGCGGCCTGGGCGTGCTGCTCCACGATCAGCAGCGACACGCCTTCGCCGCGCAGCTTGGCGAGCAGGTCGAAGATCTCTTTCACCATCAGCGGTGCCAGGCCCAGCGACGGCTCGTCGATCATCAGCAGCCGGGGCCTGGCCATCATGGCGCGGCCGATCAGCAGCAGCTGCTGTTCGCCGCCCGAGAGGTAACCGGCGGTGCGCGTGCGCAGCTCGGCCAGGCGCGGGATCAGGCCGTAGACCCGCTCCAGCCCTTGCTTCACATCGGCCATGCGCGTGAGCCGGTGCCCGCCCACCACCAGGTTCTGCTCGGCGGTCATGTGGCGCAGCACCTTGCGGCCTTCGACCACGTGCACCACGCCGTCGGCCACCATCCGCTCGGCGGACGCGCCGGTGATGTCCTGGCCCAGCATGCGCACGTTGCCCGAGGCGACGCGGCCTTCCTCCACGTCCAGCATGCCGGAGATGGTCTTGAGGGTGGTGCTCTTGCCGGCTCCGTTGGGGCCGAGCAGCACGGTGCAACCCCCGGCGGCCACTTCCAGCGTGATGCCTTTCAGCGAAAGGATCACGTCGGCGTAGAGCACCTCGACGTTGTTCAGGGCGATCAGCGGTTCCGACACGGCGCTGCTCTCGCTCACCACTTCGCCAGCTTGGGCACCGGCACGCCCCGGGCCACGGTGGTCAGCTTGCCACCCACCACCTGGCCGATGTTGACGCGCGGGTCCTTGATGGGGAAGGGGGCTTCGACGGAGAAGTCGATGTCGCCGCCGCCGGTGAAGCCGAAGAAGTCCTTGGCCGGGAAGTGGGTCTCGATCAGCGTGTTGTAGAGCAACTCGCCGGTGAGCTTGTCGCCGCCGTGCTTCTTCGCCGCCGCCTCCACCGCGCGCACCAGCACCAGGGTCTGGTTGATGCCGATGGTGGTGATCGAGTGCCAGGGCGCCTTCACGCCGTACTTGGCCACCAGCATGTCGTAGAACTTCTTCGCCTCGGTGTCCTCATCGGTGGCGATCACGCCGGCATGCACCTCGTAGTCCCCGTCCATGGCCGACAAGCTGCCCAGCAGCTTCTGCAGCATGGCGGGCGAGTTCTGCAGGCTGTAGACGATGGGCACGTTCTTGCCCAGGGTCTGCATGGCGCGCTTCACCGCCACCGCCTGCTGGATGTTGGAGGGCACCAGCACCACCTCGGCACCGGCGTTGAGCACGCGGCGCAGTTGCAGCGTCACGTCGGCCGGCTGGGGCTCCACGTACACCATCTCGACCAGGGTCACGACGTTGGGGTTGGCCTTGGCGTAGGCGATGATGCCCTTGCCCATGTCGGCGAAGGTGGGCGAGGCCTCGGTGGTGAACATCGCCACCTTCACCGGGCGGCCCGGGGTCTTGGTTTTCTGGAACCAGTCGATGAAGCCGGAGACCTCGTGCACGAAGGTCGGCCGCGTGGCCAGCACCCACTGGTTGGGGCGCCAGCCGAAGCCGTTGGCCGCCGAGCCCAGGATCATGGGCACCTTGTCGGTGGGCAGGCGCTGCTGCAGGGCCGAGGTGTCGGGGCCGCCGAGCGACAGGCCGATCACCGGCTTGGTGGCCAGCACGCCGGGCCACAGGCTGGCGGTCTGCGCGGTGTCGTAGCGCGTGTCGTAGGTCTTGAGCTCGAGCTTCACGCCCAGCTTGTTGCCCACCTCCGCGTTCCACCAGTTCACCACCCCTTCGCGGCCCGGGCCCACCATGGGCATGATGGCCGCGAACGGGCCCGAGTAGTCGGACAGCGCGGGGATCTGGTACACGGTCTGCGCGCTCGCGGGCGCGATGGCCGAGGCGGTGATGCCCGCCAGCAGGGCGGCTTGCGCGGCCCAGTGTTTCAGTGCTTTCATGACGTCTCCTGGTTGGAATGAAGGTTGGCGGAAAAGGGGCTCACCACTTGCCCAGCCTGGGCACGGGCACGCCCTTGGCCACGGTGGTCAACTTGCCACCCACCACCTGGCCGATGTTGATGCGCGGGTCCTTGGTGGGGAAGGGCGCCTCCACCGAGAAGTCGAGGTCGCCGCCGGTGAGGCCGAAGAAGTCCTTGGCAGGGAAGGTGGTCTCGAGCAGCGTGGTGTAGATCAGTTCACCGCTGAGCTTGTCGGGGCCGTGTTTCTTCGCGGCCACCTCGATGGCGCGCACGGCCAGCAGCGTCTGCGTCATGCCGAGCGAGGTGATGGCGTGCCACGGCACCTTCATGCCGTGCCTGGCCACCAGCAGGTCGTAGAAGCGCTTGGCTTCGGTGTCCTCCTCGCTGGTGATCACGCCGCCGTGCACCTCGTAGTCGCCTTCCATGGCGGCCATGCTGCCCACCAGCTTCTGCAGCATGCCGGGTGAGTTCTGCAGGCCGTGCACGATGGGCACGTTCTTGCCCAGGGCCTGCATGGCGCGCTTCACCGCCACCGCCTGCTGGATGTTGGTCGGCACCAGGATCACCTCGGCGCCGGCGTTGAGCACGCGGCGCAGCTGCAGCGTCACGTCGGTGGGCTGCACGTCCACGAAGACCATCTCCACCAGGTTCACCACGTTGGGGCTGGCCTTGGCGTAGGCCGACACGCCCTTGGCCATGTCGGCGAAGCTGGGCGAGGCCTCGGTGGTGAACATCGCCACCTTCACCGGGCGGCCCGGGGTCTTGGTCTTCTGGTACCACTCGATGAAGCCGGTGATCTCGTGCACGAAGGTGGGCCGGGGCGTGAGCACCCACTGGTTGGGGCGCCAGCCCGAGCCGTTGGCCGCCGAGCCCGAGATCATCACCACCTTGTCGGTGGGCAGGCGCTGCTGCAGCGCGGCGGTGTCGGGCCCGCCGGCCGAGAGGCCCACCAGCGGTTTGGTGGCCAGCACGCCGGGCCACAGGCTGGCGGTCTGCGCCGCGTCGTAGCGCGTGTCGTAGCTCTTCACCTCGATCTTCACGCCCATCTTCGCGCCCACCTCGGCGTTCCACCAGGTCGCCACCGCCTCGCGGCCGCCGGCCATCATCGGCATGATGGACGAGAACGGCCCGGAGAAATCGGACATCGCGGGCACCTGGTACACGGTCTGCGCCGTGGCCGGCAGGGCCGCCGACAGACACAGCCCGGCCACGGTGGCGGTGCGGGCCGCCCAGCTCTTGAGTGTTTGCATGTTGTCTCCTGTTGTCGTGATGGGTGCCGCCCCCCGGCGGTCAGTACGGGAACGGCCAGAGTCGGTACGCCTGCTTGGTGATCTGCACGCGGTGCATCACGCCCTTGGGCTCGAAGAGCAGGAACAGAATGATCACGGTGCCCAGCAGCACGTTCATGGCGGCGAAGACGAAGTCCTGCCCCACGGCGGGCACCCACTGGATGACGCTCGGGCCCAGGCTGGTCACGCCCTCGCGCGCCAGCTGGATCAGCACGGTGCCGATCAGCGCGCCGACGATGGAGCCCAGGCCGCCGACGATCATCATGGCGATCATCCAGATGGCGTTGAACAGCGTGAACTGCTCCACCGACACGTGGCGCAGCGCCACCACCCACAGGCCGCCGGCCACGCCGGCGTAGAAGGCGCTGACCAGGAAGGCGCGCGCCTTGGTGGCGGCCACGGGGATGCCCATCATGCCGGCGGCCACGTCGTCGTCGCGCACCGCCTCGAAGCTGCGGCCGTGGCGCGAGCGCACGATGCCGAAGGCCCCGATGGTCATGACCACCAGCACGATGAACGAGAAGCCGTAGATCGCGCGGTCGTTGTTCAGCGAGATGCCCAGGGCGGTGGCCGACTCCACGTGCAGGCCACCCGCGCCACCCAGCCAGGCCTGCGGCAGGTTGAGCACCAGGAAGTGGAACAGCGCCTGCGCCGCGATGGTGGTGAGCGCGAGGTAGAAGCCCTTGATGCGCGCCGCCGTCAGGCCGAACATCACGCCGAAGAGGGCCGCGCCCGCGCCGCCGATGAGCAGCGCCGCGAGCGCGTCCCAACCGGCCGACATGGCCAGCGCCGCGCCGTAGGCGCCCACGCCCATGAAGGCCGACTGCCCCAGGTTGATCTGCCCCGCGTAGCCGGTGCAGATCTGCAGGCCGATCACGGCCACGGCGGTGATGAAGGTGGTGTAGCCGATGCTGACCCAGCGGTCCGAGGCCCACCAGGGCAGCGTGGCCAGCACGAGCAGCAGGGCCAGCAGGCAGGCCCACTGCGCGCGCGTGCGGATCAGGGAGCGGTCGCCCGCGTGGCTGGTAAAGAAAATGCCGGACGGGTCCATCACACACGCTCCACATGGCGCCAGCCGAACAGGCCGGTGGGACGCACCAGCAGGATCAGCAGCATGAAAACAAAGGGCACGATGGACGAGGCCGAGCCGCCGATCGCAGGGTCCACATAGGCCGCCACCAGGGCCTGCACGATGCCGACGATGGCACCGGCCAGGATCAGCCCACCGATGGATTCCAGGCCGGCCAGCAGCGCCACCGGCAGCGCGGCCAGGGCCACGTCGGCCGTGCCCACCGTGAGCGAGCGGCCGCTGAGCAGCACGATGGCGCCGGCCGTGGCGATCACCGAGCCCATCATCCAGGCCAGGGTGACGGCGCGCTTGACCGAGATGCCGAGCGAGATGGCCGTGGTCGGCTCTTCCGCCACGGCGGTCAGCGTGAGGCCGGCGCGGGTGCGGTTGAAGAACCACGACATGCCCACCGTGACCACCAGCGTGAGCACCGCGCCGATCACCAGCGACGACGGGAAGATCATGTCGCCGACGATGAAGGGCGTGGGCGGCAGCAGCACGGGGAACTGGCGGTCCGCCGCGCCCCACACCACCAGCACGATGCCGCGGATCAGGATCACCAGGCCGATGGTCACCATCACCATGGAGAACACCGACTCGCCCACCAGCCGCTCGAAGAACAGCCGCTCGATCAGCCAGCCGTAGACCAGCGCGCAGACGAAGGCCAGCGGAATCGCCAGCCAGGGCGGGAGGTTGGCGCCCAGCGTGAGCGTCCACACCGCGTAGGCACCGAGCATCATCAGCTCGCCCTGCGCGAAGTTGAACACCTTGCTGGCGCGGTAGATCACCATGAAGCCCAGCGCCAGCAGGGCGTAGATCTGGCCTTGCAGGAAGCCGTTGAAGAGGTAGTTGAAGAAGTCGATCATGGGGTCAGGTCTCCTGGGCGCGCGAGGCCGGCACATGGCCGGTGGTCACGTCGGCGCGCAGCACGCCGGCGCGGCCGTCCTGGTAGCGCACGGGGATTTCGATGGTCGTGCCGGGCCGGTTGTCGTACATCGCGTCGATCAGCGCGCCGTAGCGCTGCTCGATGAAGTCGCGCTTGAGCTTGCGGGTGCGGGTGAGCTCGCCCTCGTCGGCGTCCAGCTCCTTGGGCAGGTTCACGAAGTGCTTCAGGCGTGCGGCCTCCGGCAGGGCCTGGTTCACGCCCGCGATCTCCTTCGCCACCTGCGCCAGCACCTCGGGGCGCTGCGACAGGTCGGTGAAGGTGGTGAACGACACGCCGTTGCGCTCGGCCCAGCGGCCGAACACGTCGCCGTCGATGTTCACCAGCGCGGTCACGTGCGAGCGCGTCGGGTCGCCCACCACCATCACCTCGCGGATGTAGGGTGAGAAGCGCAGCCGCACCTCGATGAACTGCTTGGAGAACAGGTGGCCGCCCTGCAGGCGGTTCATGTGCTCCACGCGGTCGTAGTAGATGAGCTCGGTGCCGCTGGGGCCCTGGCCCACCGCGTCGCCGGTCTGGAACCAGCCTTCGTTCATCTTCTCGGCGCTCTTCTCGGGCTTGCCCCAGTAGCCCGAGAAGCCCGCGCCGCCGCGCACTTCGAGCCCGCCGCCGTCGGTCACGCGCCACTCCATGGGCACGCCCCAGGGGCTGGCCATGGCCACGGTCTCGCCGATGGTCTCGGCGTTGACGCGCTCGCCCTGGTGCACCGTGATCAGGCCGAACTCGCTGCAGCCGTACACGTTGCGCAGCATCACGCCCATGGCCGCGAACAGGCGGAAGATGTCGGGCGCCACCGCCGCGCCGCCGGTGAAGGCGATGCGCGCGCGTTTCAGGCCCAGCTGCTCGCGCAGCGGGCGCAGCACCAGCGCGTCGGCCAGCGGCAGCTGGGCGCGCACCCACCACGAGCGCGCGCGGGTGTCCATCTGGTCCGCGCGCGCCAGCTTGCCGATGCGCAGGCCCCAGTCCACCACCTTCTGGCGCCAAGGCGCGGCGTCGAGCATGCGGGCGTGCACGCGCGCGGCCAGGCTTTCCCACTGGCGCGGGCCGAAGAACACCATCTCGCAGGCCAGCTCGCGGATCGCTTCCTGGATCTGGTCCGGCCGCTCGGCGAAGTTCACGCGCAGCGGGCGCATCAGGCCCATGGTCACGCCCACCCACTGCTCGGTGGCCCACGAGAGCGGGATGTACGACAGGTACTCGCCGCCTTCGGGCACCTGCATGGTCTGGCCGATCAGCTCGGCGTTGTGCATCAGCGAGGCGTGCGTGGTGATCACACCCTTGGGCGCGCCGGTGGTGCCCGAGGTGTAGGACAACACGGCGATATCGCTGGCCTGGCCCTGCATCACCGACTGCTCGAACCAGGCCGCGTCCTCGGCCGGCGCGCGGAACGCGTCCCAGCCCAGCAGGCCTTCGTGCCGGTACGACCACAGGCCGCCCGACTCCCACCACACCACGGTGTGCAGGCCGCCGTGGCGCGCCATCACGGGCAGCACCTTGTCCACCTGCTCCTGGTCTTCGGCGAACACGCAGACCGCCTGCGCGTCGGCCACGATGTAGTCCACCTCGGCTTCCGCCGCGTCGGGGTACAGCGCCACCACCTTGGCGCCCACCGCCATCGCGGCCCACTCGGCCCAGTACAGCTCGGGCCGGTTCTCGCTCAGCAGCACCACGGTCTGGCCGCGCTGAACACCACGGGCGCGAAGGCCCAGGGCCAGGGCGCGCACTTCGTCGCGCACGTCGGCCCAGCTGAATTCGTGCCACACGCCGTCGTGCTTGTGGCGTTGAGCCACCTCGCTGCCGCGCGTGGCGGCGTTGTGCAGCAGCCATTGCGGCAGGGTCTGCGGGGTCTTGTTGGGGGTGGTGCTCATGCGTGGGCCCCCAGGTAGGCCGAGATCACGTTTTCGTCCTTTTGCACGGCGGCGGGCGAGGCGTCGGCGATCTTGCGGCCGAAGTTCAGCACGATCACGCGGTCGGCGATGTCCATCACCACACCCATGTCGTGCTCCACCAGCACCACCGGGATCTGCCGCGATTCGCGGATGTCCAGGATGAAGCGCGCCAGGTCTTCCTTCTCTTCGCTGTTCATGCCGGCCATGGGCTCGTCCAGCAGCAGCATGCGCGGCTCCATGGCCAGCGCGCGGCCCAGGTCCACGCGCTTGCGCATGCCGTAGCCCAGCGTGCCCACCGTGTGGTGGCGCAGGTGCTCAAGTTCGAGAAAGCCCAGGATCTCCTCGGCCACGGCGCGGTGCGCCACCTCTTCGCGGTGCGCGAAGGGGTAGTAGAGGAAGGCCGTGGTCAGCGTGCTCTTCATGTGCATGTAGCGGCCGACCAGGATGTTGTCGAGCACGCTCATGTGCGGCAGCAGGTGCGTGCCCTGGAAGGTGCGCGCCAGGCCGGCCTGGGCCACGCGGTGCACCGGCCAGCGGCCGATGTCCTGGCCCTCGAACCGCACCGTGCCCGTGCTCGGGCGGTAAAAGCCCGAGAGCACGTTGAGCAGCGAACTCTTGCCCGCGCCGTTGGGGCCGATGAGGGCCACCAGCTCCTGGTGGCCGATGTCCACCGAAATCTCGGACAGCGCGGTGACGCCGCCGAATTTCAGCGTGAGGTCGCGCGCCTCCAGCATGGCGGCGTGGGAACGCCGGGCTTCAGTCATGGGTAGGGACCTCTTGCAAGGGGGTGAAGCGGGGAGCGGCGCCGGTGCGGCGTTCGCCCGAAGGCGTCTGCGCGTACAGGCCGCGCACCACGTTGTGCGGGTGGCGGGCGGCCTCGTCCAGCGTGAGCACCGGGGCGAAGCAGGCGTCCGTGCCTTCGAGCAGCTCGCACCAGTGCTGGCGCGGTTGCGTGAGGAAGAGGGCGCGCACGCGCTCTTTCAGGGCCGGCCAGGCGGCGGTGTCGAACTGGGCGGCCGGGTCCACGTCGGCGAGGCCGAGCTTGTGCACGAGCAGCGCGTAGAACTGCGGCTCGATCGCGCCCAGCGTGACGAAGCCGCCGTCCGCGCAGCGGTAGACGTCGTAGAACGGCGAGTCGTGGAACACGCTGGGCCGGTCGTTGCCTTGGCCGCCCAGGCCGCCGGTGCCGGCGATCCATTGCGCCAGGCCGCCCAGCATGGCGACCACGTCCACGATGGCGGCGTCCACCACGCAGCCCTGGCCGCTCTGGCGCGCCTGCAGCACGCCGCTGACGATGCCCAGCGCCAGGCCGAGTGCGCCGCCGGCATCGCCCAGCACCGTGGGCGGCGACACGGGCAGCTGGCCGTGCACCGCCGAGAGCGAGAGCATGCCGCTGAGCGCGACGTAGTTGATGTCGTGCCCGGCCGCCTGGGCCAGCGGGCCCTGCTGGCCCCAGCCCGTCATGCGGCCGTAGACCAGCCTGGGGTTCACCGCCGCGCAGGCCGCGGGGCCCAGGCCCAGGCGCTCCATCACGCCCGGGCGGTTGCCTTCGATCAGCGCGTCGGCGCTGGCCACCAGGCCCAAGGCCTGGGCCACGTCGTTGGCGTGCTTGAGGTTGAGTTCGACCACGGTCTTGCCTTCGCGCAGCGGCGGTTGCCCGCCGCCCGAGAGCTTGTCGACCACGGACGAGGTGCCGGGCCGCGCGATCACCGTGACGCGCGCGCCCAGGTCGGCCAGCACCCGGCCGCACAGCGGGCCGGGGCCGATGCCCTCGAACTCGATCACATGGAGGTGGTTCAGCGGTTTCATCGGCCGAGCACCTTGCGCGCGATCAGGTCTTTCATGATCTCGTTGGCGCCGCCGTAGATGCGCTGCACGCGCGAGTCGGCGTAGAGGCGCGCGATCGGGTACTCGGCCATGTAGCCGTAGCCGCCGAAGAGCTGCAGGCATTCGTCCGTCACCTTGCCTTGCTGCTCCGAGCACCACCACTTGGCCATGTAGGCGGCCTCGTTGTCCAGCGTGCCGTCCAGCTGGCGCTGGATGCAGTCGTTCACGAAGGTGCGCACCACGTGCGCCATCGTGGCGCACTCCGCCAGCTTGAAGCGGGTGTTCTGGAAGTCGGCCAGCGCCTGGCCGAAGGCCTTGCGCTGTTGGGTGTAGTCCACCGTGAGTTCCACCGCGCGCTCGATCACCGCCGCCGCGTTCACCGCGAGCAGCAGGCGCTCGTAGGTGAGCTGGCTCATCAGCTGCTTGAAGCCTTCGCCTTCCTGGCCGCCGAGCAGTTGCGAAGCCGGCACGCGCACGCCGTCGAACGAGAGTTCGGCGGTGTCCGAGGCGTGCTGGCCCAGCTTCTCCAGCCGCCGGCCCACGCTGAAGCCGGGCAGGTTCTCGGTTTCCATCACGATCAGGGACACACCCTTGGCACCGGCCTCACCCGTGCGCACCACCACCACCAGCAGGTTGGCGGTGAAGCCGTTGGTGATGAAGGTCTTGGCGCCGTCCACCACGTAGTGGTCGCCATCGAGCCGGGCCTTGGTGCGGATGGCCTTCAGGTCCGAGCCCGCGCCGGGCTCGGTCATGGCGATGCCGGCCAGCATCTCGCCGCTGACGAGCCTGGGCAGCCAGCGCTGCTTCTGTGCTTCGGTGCCGTAGTCCAGGATGTAGTGCGAAGCGATGGAGTGCACGCCGGTGTTGGCCGGGATCTCCTGCTTGGAGAGCTCGTCCTGCACCACCAGCTGGTAGGCGATGCTCGCGCCCGGGCCGCCATAGGCCTCGGGCATTTCGGGCAACAGGAAGCCCAGCTCGCCCAGGGCGCGCCAGGACTCGCGGGGGATGAAGCCCTGGCGGCGCCAGGCATCGAGCTTGGGTGCGAGCTTGTCCGCCACGCAGCGGCGGACTTGCTCACGGAACGCTTCGATGTCGGCGTCCATCCAGGCGTGCTGGTGCAGGCGCGGCAGCATGCTCACATGCCCGTGAGGCCGCCGGAGCAGATCAGCGTCTGGCCGCTGACGTAGTCCGACTCGGGGATGCAGAACAGGTACACCGAGCCCGCGGCCTCTTCCGGTGTGCCGCCCCGGCCCAGGGGAATGGTCTGTTCCATCATCGACAGCAGGCCGGGGTTCACGCCCACCTTGATGTCGCGCCCGTCGATGTTCGTGGTGGCGCCGTCGGCGGTGCTGCCGGTCAGCCGCGTCTTGATGAGGCCGAAGGCCACGCAGTTCACCGTCACGTTCATGCGGCCCCATTCCTTGGCCAGCGCCTGCGTCACGCCCATGATGCCGGCCTTGGCCGCCGAGTAGTTGGTCTGGCCCACGTTGCCGAACACACCGGCCATGGACGAGATGTTCACCACCTTGCGCACCTTGCGCACGCCGCTGTCCGTCTCGGCCTTGGAGAGGGCGCGGATCACCGGCTGCGCCGCGCGCAGGATGCGGAAGGGCGCGGTGAGGTGGCAGTCCATGATGGCGTACCACTGCTCGTCGGTCATCTTCTGGATCACGTTGTCCCAGGTGTAGCCGGCGTTGTTGACGATGATGTCCAGGCCCTTGAAGTTCTCCACGGCGGTGCCGATGAAGCGCTCCGAAAAATCGGGCGCGGTCACGCTGCCCACGCAGGCCACGGCCTCGCCGCCCAGGGCCTTGATGGCCTCCACGGTCTCCTGCGCCGGATCGGCGTCGAGGTCGTTGATCACCAGGCGCGCGCCGTCCTGGGCGAGCTTGAGGGCGATTTCACGGCCGATGCCGCGCCCCGAGCCCGTGATCAGGGCCACCTTGCCGTCGAGTTTCTTCGTCATTGCGTTGTTTCCTCTTGCTGTCTTGAATGCGTTGTTCAGGCGAGCGCGACGATGGCCTCGCCGACGATCTTGTTCTGGCCGTATTGGTTGGAAGAGCTCACGGCCACGCGCGCGCAGGCCTCGCCGTCGAGGTCCATCAGCTCCACCACCTCGCCGCTGCAGGTGATGGCGTTGCCCAGGTGGGTGATGCCGGCGAAGCGCGCGTCGTACCGGCGCAGGCGCGACTGCGGCGCCCATTGCGTGATGAGCCGGCCCACCCAGGCCATGCCCAACATGCCCTGCGCGAACACGTCGGGCATGCCCGAGCGGCGCGCGAAGTCCAGGTCGATGTGGATGGGGTTGTGGTCGCCCGAGGCGCCGCCGAAGAGCGCGAGCGTGGCGCGGTCCACCGGCGGGAGTTGCAGGGCGGGCAGGCGGTCGCCGACCTTGATCGATGCGGTCATGGTGTTCTCTTCCCTTTCAGTGGCGGACCACGAGCACGGTGCGCAGCTCGGCGACGAGTTCCTCGCGCTGGTTGGTCACCCTGGAGTCCTTGACGGCGAATTCCAGCTTGCCGCCCTTCTTGTCGTAGATGTCGGTGATGGTCGATTGCACGGTCACCGTGTCGCCCGCGCACACCGGCCGGAGGTAGCGGAACGACTGCTCGCCGTGCAGCAGCTTGGCCAGCGGAATGTCCAGGTCGGCCAGCAGCTGGTCGTTGGCCCCGCTGTCCAGCTCGGCCGCGAACAGGAAGGTGGGCGGTGCCGGCACGTCGGCGTAGCCGGCGGCCTTCGCGGCGGCCGGGTCCACGTAGACCGGGTTCTTCTCGCCAATCGCCTTGGCGAAGAACTGCAGGCGCGTGCGGTCCACCGTGAGCACCGAAGGCTTGAGCTGATAGCCGATGAATTTCTTGTCGATCATGCGGCCACCTTTTCGTACATCGTCACCACGCAGGCGCCACCCAGGCCCAGGTTGTGCTGCAGCGCGATGCGCGCGCCTTCCACCTGGCGCTTCTCGGCCTGGCCGCGCAGCTGCTGCACGAGCTCGGTGCACTGCGCCAGACCGGTCGCACCCAGTGGATGGCCCTTGGAGAGCAGACCGCCCGAGGGGTTGGTGACCACCTGGCCGCTGTAGGTGTTGTCGCCGTCTTCCACGAACTTCTGCGCGCCGCCGCGTTCGCACAGGCCCAGGGCCTCGTAGCTCAGCAGCTCGTTGTGCGCGAAGCAGTCGTGCAGTTCCACCACCTGCACGTCGCGCGGGCCCAGGCCGGCTTCGGCGTACACCTGCTCGGCGCAGGCCTTGGCCATGCTGAAGCCCACCACTTCGCGCATGTCCTTCGCGCCGAAAGTGGCGGGGCCGTCCGTCGTCATGGCCTGAGCGCGGATGCGCACGGCCGTGTTCAGGCCATGCTTCTTTGCGAAGGCCTCCGAGCAGACGATGGCCGCCGCCGAACCGCAGGTGGGCGGGCAGGCCATCAGGCGCGTCATCACACCCGGCCACATCACCGGCGCGTTCATCACCTCTTCTTCCGTCACCACGGTGCGGAACAGCGCCAGCGGGTTGTTCGACGCGTGGCGGCTCGCCTTGGCGCGGATCTTGGCGAAGGTGTTCAGCGGCGTGCCGAACTCCTGCATGTGGGCCAGGCCCGCGCCGCCGAAGTAGCGCAGCGCCAGCGGAATCTCGCCATGGCCCACCAGTTCTTCCGTGGCGTCGTCGAAACGCTCGAAGGCGCTCGCGCGGTCCTTGAACACCGAGCCGAGGGCGCCTGGGTTCATCTGCTCGAAGCCCAGCGCCAGCACGCAGTCGGCCGCGCCGCTCATCACCGCCTGGCGCGCGAGAAAGAGCGCGGTGGAACCGGTGGAGCAGTTGTTGTTCACGTTCACGACGGGAATGCCCGTCATGCCCACCTCGTACAGCGCGCGCTGGCCGGCGGTGGAGTCGCCGTACACATAGCCCACATAGGCCTGCTGCACCTTGGCGTAGTCCAGGCCCGCGTCGCGCAGCGCCGCGTTCACCGCCTTGGCCGCCATCTGCGGATAGGGCTCGCTCGCCCCGGGTTTGGTGAACGGCACCATGCCGACCCCCACGACATACACGTCTTGCTTCATGAACGGTCCTTTGTGCGGCGGGGCGGCGGCCCCGAAAAATTGGTTGGAAGACGGGGCGGATGCTAGGCTTCGACCCATTTCCTAGCGATAGCCGAACACCCTGAAACCATGGCAAAAGACCTCAAACAGCGAAAACCTCGGGAAAACCCGGGGGCCTTCATTGCCCCTGTTTTCGTGTTCGGCATGCTCTCCGGGCCGGAAAGCCGGGGCATGAACATGGATGGCTATCTACGTCAAGTCGGGGTGGACCCGCATGCCCTGCGCCAACCCGGCCACCAAGGCGTCACGCCCATGCAGTACGTCGCGCTTTTTTATGCGCTGCTCAACGACATGAAGGACGAATGCATGGGCCTGTTCTCGCGCCCGTTCAAGCCTGGCAGCTTCGCGCTGACGGCGCGCGAAGGCCTGTCCGCGCACGACCTGCGGCGCGCGCTCAAGCGCATGAGCGCGGCGCTCAACCTGCTGCAGGACGACATCTTTTTCTCGCTGCAGGTCAACGGCGACGAAGCCGGCCTGCACATGCAGACCATCGCCCCCGACCACCCCACGCCCGTGTTCGCGCAGGAGACCATGGTGCGCGTGCTCTGGCGCCTGGCCGCCTGGCTGCTGAACGCGCCGCTGCCCATCACGCACTTCGACTTCAGCTACCCCGAGCCCGACGGCCAGGAGGGCTACAACCTCGTGTTCCCCGCGCCCCGGCGCTACGGGCAGGCGGCTTTCGGTTTCTGGTTCAAGGCCAAGGAACTGGACACCCCGGTGAGCCGCGACGAGCCGGCCCTGCGCGTGTTCCTCACCGACGCGTACACGCAAGTCATCTCGCCGCCGCGCGACTTCGGCGCCGTGGCGCAGCGGGTGCGCAACCACCTCATGCGCAGCTACCCGCAATGGCCCTCGCTGGAGGCCGTGGCCGAACACCTGCACACCTCACCATCGAGCCTGCAGCGGCACCTCTCGGCCGAACACACCTCGCTGCAATGGCTCAAGGACGACCTGCGGCGCGACCTCGCGATCTCGCGCCTGTCGTCATCGCGCGTGTCGCTGGTGCAGCTGGCGAGCGAGCTCGGCTTCAGCGACAGCCCGACCTTTCAGCGCGCGTTCAAGAAGTGGACGGGGAAACACTGCGGGGCGTATCGGCGGCGCTGAACGCCGAAGCTATACTTCTTTCGTCGTACAAAAGTGCGATCAGGATTGGCGTCCTGCTGACAGCTTGCGTTTTGAGATGGCTGCAATGTTTCGGCGTTGCGGCCATCATCTTCTTCGTCTGTGCTTTCCTGTTTATGGTGGCCCGGATGGGGAGACGCAAGTCTCGCCGATGGTGCAAGCTGTCTCGGTACGCCAACCTGTTCGGGCCACCGCCACCTCAAAAGGGTGGTGGTGGAACTCATCGCAACAGGAAGGCCCATGAAGCAAGCACCGTTCTTTTTCCCCCGACCGCTCCGACTCGCGTTGCTGATCGACGCCGAGAACATGAGCTGGACATGCTGCGAACCCGTGATGAAGCTGGCGGCCGAACGCGGCCACCTGCTCATCCGCCGCGCGTACGCCGACTGGACCAACCCGCACGTCGCTTCCTGGCGCAAGGTGCTGGAGGCCAACGTGATCCGGCCGGTGCAACAGTTCCACTACCGCCACGGCAAGAACGCCAGCGACTCCGCGTTGATCATGGACATGATGGAAATGCTGCTCGCCCCACAACGCAAGGTGGATGGTTTCTGCATCGTGTCATCGGACAGCGACTACACGGGCGTGGTCACCCGCGCCCGTGAAGCCGATGTGCCGGTCTATGGCTTTGGCCGGCAAGATGCCGCGAAGAGTTTTGTGGCGGCTTGCAATGGGTTTGCGTTTCTGGATCACGGGGCCGATGACAGACACGATGCCGCTCGCTCGCCCAGTGCGAGCTACAGCGACCCGCCCGCCCAGTTCTCCTGAAGAAATTCCAGCAGCGCCTTCACCCGCGCCGTGCCCATCTTGCGGCGCGGCACATAGGCCTTGAACCAGTTTTCCTGCGGCTCGTGTTTGGGCAACAAGGGCACCAGCGTGCCTTTGGCCAGCTCGGCCCCCGCGATGTAGCGCGGCAGCAGCGCCACGCCCAGGCCTTGCAGCGTGGCGCGCAGCACGGTGCGGTTGTCGTCGGCGAGCAGGCGCGGGTGCACGTCGACCGTCACCACGCCGCGCGCGCTCTGAAAGGCCCAGCTGGTGCCGGTAGGCGCGAAGGCGATGCAGGCATGGTCTGCGAGGTCGCGCGGGTGCGTGGGGGTGCCGCGTTCTTTCAGGTACGCCGGCGCCGCGCACAGCACTGGTTGCACGGGGCACAGCGGCACGTCCACCACGCCTTCGTAGCTGGCGGCGCGCCCGCTGATGGCGAGGTCGAAGCCGGCTTCGGCCGGGTTGGTGGAGCGGTCGACCAGCGACAGCTCCAGCGTGATGCGCGGGTGCGTGGCGAGGAAGGCGCAGAACACGTCGCCGAGCTGCTCCATGGTGAGTGTGGTGGGGGCCATCACGCGCAGGTGGCCTTCGGGTTTGCCTTCGTCGCGCCGCACGGCGTGCAGCAGGTCCTCGAACTCGGCCACCACGCCGGCCGCGCGCAGGTGCAGCCTTTCGCCGGCTTCGGTCAGCGTCACCTTGCGCGTGGTGCGCTCGAACAGCCGGGCCTGCAGTTCGGCCTCCAGCTGGGCGATGCGTTTGGCCACCACCGAGGGCACCACACCGAGCTGCCGCGCGGCTTCGGAGAAGCCGCCGCAGCGCACGACCTCGACGAAGGTGCGGATGTGGGTGGTGGTGTCCATTTGTTCTTAAAACAGTCAAGTGATAACCAATATTGAGTTCAATTATCTTTGATTCAGATCAATAAAATTCGCCTGCCCCATTCGAATCCCTGGAGACCAACATGAAGAGACACCAGTTCCTCGGCGCCTTGCTGGCGGGCGCTGCCGTCCACCTGCTGCCCGGTGCCGCGCTGGCACAGAGCAGCTACCCGGCCCGGCCGATCCGGATCGTCACGCCGTTCCCGGCGGGCCAGGGGCCGGACGTGCTCTTGCGCAACCTGGCCGAGAAGCTGGGCCCGGCGCTGGGCCAGCCCGTGCTGATCGAGAACAAGCCGGGGGCAAGCGGTTTCGTGGCCTTCCAGGCGGCGCGCCTGGCGCCGGCCGACGGCTACACGCTGGTGCACATGGACAGCTTTCACATCGGCACGCAGCCGCACCTGTTCAGCAAGCTGCCCTACAGCGCCACGCAAGACTTCGATCCCGTCACGCCGCTGGTGCGCAACTACTTCTTCGTGGTGGTGCCCACCGCGTCCAAATGGCAGACCATGGGCGACCTGATCGCCAGCGCCAAGGCCAAGCCCGATGGGGTGACATATGGCTCCTGGGGCGTGGCCAGCCCGGCGCACCTGGGCGGCCTGATGCTGGAGTCGGCCACGGGCACGCGCATGACGCACGTGCCGTACAAGGAGTCTTCGCAGCTCTACACCGGCGTGGCCAATGGCGAGCTGGACTGGGCGATCGGCTCGGCCGCCTCGGCCGGCGCGATGCTGCAGGCGGGCAAGGTGCGGCTCCTGGCCGCCGCCGCGCCCACGCGCATCCCGGGTTATGACAAGGTGCCGACCGCCGCCGAGACCGGCGCGCCCGCGCCATGGGCGGTGGGCGGCTGGAACGGCCTGCTCGCGCCCAAGGGCACGCCCCGGGAGATCGTGGTCAAGCTCAACGAGGCCATCGCCAAGGTGATGCAGTCACCCGACATGCGCAGCAAGCTGACGCTGTTCACCTACGAGCCTTACACCATGTCGCCCGCCGAGATGGGCAAGCTGATGGAGCAGGAGGTGGCGGCCTGGGGCCCGTTGATCCAGAAGTCCGGCATCAAGCTCGACTGAGGTTCTGACCATGGCACGGCCCAACTTCGACGTGCAGGTCAGCGCCGTGCGGCAGCTGACCGACCGGGTGCGCGAGTTCCAGTTGACCCGGGTGGACGGCAGCCCGCTGCCGTCGTATGCCGCCGGGTCGCACATCGCGCTGCACACGGTCTCGCCCGAGCGCGGGCTGATCGTGCGCCACTACTCGCTGGTGGGCGGCGCGACGCTGGACGACGATGCGCGCCACACCTACCGCATCGCGGTGCAGCGCGAGGACCATGCCCGGGGCTCGGCGCACATCCATGCCACGTTCGAGGTGGGCACGCGCCTGCGGGTCGGGCCGCCGGTGAACAACTTCCCGCTCGACCGGCGCGACCAGAACGTGTTGCTGATCGCGGGCGGCATCGGCATCACGCCCATCTTCTCGATGGTGCGCAGCCTGGCCCGCCGCCGCTGCGACTACCGCGTGTTCTACGCCGGCCGCGAGGCCGCCGGCATGGCCTACCGCGGCGAACTGGCGCAACTCGCGGGCGAGCGCGTGCGCTTCCACCACAGCGACGCGCAGGGCACGCCAGACCTGCAGGCGCTGCTGCGGGCCCAGCCGGCGGGCACCGCCGTGTACGTGTGCGGCCCCAAGCCGATGATCGATGCCACACATGAAGCGGCTGCCGCGCTCGGCTGGGCACCGGAGCGGGTGCGCAGCGAGCGCTTCACCGCCGCGATCTCGGGCGACGCCCGGCCCTTCAGCGTGCACCTGCAGCGCACGGGCAAGACCGTGCAGGTGGGCAGCGACGTGAGCATCCTCGATGCCCTGCTGGCCGAGGGCGTGCCCGTGTTGTGGGACTGCCGGCGCGGCGAATGTGGCCTGTGCCCCTTGCCGGTGCTGAAGGCCGAGGGCGGCATCGAACACCACGACCACTACCTCACCCCCGAAGAGAAGGCCGCCGACGAATCGCTGTGCATCTGCGTGTCGCGCGCGCGCGGCCCGTCGCTCGTGCTGGACGCCTGAACGCTGGAAAGACATCCCATGGACATGATCGTTGAACGCCCCGCCGAGTTCGAAGTGGAACCCTCGCGCGAGTTCGTGCCGGGCGGCTTCGCCGACCACACCACGCCGCTGGTGCGCAACTGCTGGTACGTGGCCGCGCTGGCCAGCGAGGTGACGCGCGAGATCATCAGCCGCCGCCTGCTGGGGGTGGACGTGGCGCTGTACCGCACGCTGGCCGGTGAGCCGGTGGCGGTGCGCAACCGCTGCCCGCACCGCTCGTTTCCGCTGGCCAAGGGCCAGCTGGTGGGCGACGTGCTCATGTGCGGCTACCACGGCATGCGGTTCGACCCCTCGGGCCGCTGCGTGCACATGCCGGCCATGCCCATCGTGCCGACGAACGCCAACGTGCGCAGTTTTCCCACGGTGGAGCGCGGCACGCTGATCTGGATCTGGATGGGCGACGCCGACCACGCGGACGAGTCCCTGGTGCCCGACACCGGCTGGCTGGGCAGTCCCGAGTGGAAGACGGTCAGCGGCGGTTTCCATCTGAAATCCGACTACGTGGCCATGCACGAGAACCTGCTGGACCAGACGCATTTCCCGTTCCTGCACCCGGGCGCCATCGGCACGCCGGAGTACGCGCGCTCGCGGCTGAAGGTGCGCGAGGAGGGCGGCATGGTGATCATCGACCGCGAGCTGCGCGACTCACCGCCGCCCGGCGTGTACGCGATGCCCACGGGCCTGACGGGCCAGCCGGTGGACCGGTTCTCGGACGCGCGCTTCGTCTCGCCCGCGCTGCACACGGCGTACGCGCGCATCGTGGACAACCGCGACCCGAGCGGGCAGCCGCGCACCTACCGCTTCAACATCAGCCACATCTTCACGCCCGAGACGAACCACTCGATCCACTACTGGTGGTTCTGCAGCCGCAACTTCCAGCTGGACGACACCGCCATCGACGAACACCTGCACAGCGCGTCGACCAAGGCCTACCAGGAAGACGTGGACGCGCTGGAGTGGATCATGGATGTGGTGCGCAACGACAGCGAGCCGCAGTTCGACCTGAACTTCGCGCCGGACAAACCGGGGCTGATGATGCGGCAGATCCTGTACCGCCTGGCCGCGGCCGAAGCGGGCGCGAAGGCGTGAGGGACGCGTTTCAGAGGTCGGTGCGCAAACGCCATATTTCCGGGAACAGCACCACGTCGAGCATCTTGCGCAGGTAGCTCACGCCGCCGGTGCCACCGGTGCCGCGCTTGAAACCGATCACGCGTTCCACCGTGGTCACGTGCCGGAAGCGCCAGAGGCGGAAGGCGTCTTCCAGGTCGGTGAGTTTTTCGCCGAGCTGGTACAGGTCCCAATGGTCCTTGGGGTTGCGGTACACCTGCAACCAGGCCTGCTCGACGGCGTCGCTGGCTTCGTAGGGCTGGGTCCAGTCGCGCTGCGTGTGGCTGGCGGGCACGGCCAGGCCGCGCCGCGCGAGCAGGCGCAGGGCTTCGTCGTAGAGCGATGGCGCTTCGTAGGCGGCCTGCACGACGGCCATGCGCTCGGGGCTGTGGGCGTGCGGCTTGAGCATGGCCGCGTTCTTGTTGCCCATGGCGAATTCGATGCAGCGGTACTGGTGGCTCTGGAAGCCGCTGGACTGCGCGAGGTAGGGCCGCAGCGCGCTGTATTCGGGCGGGGTCATGGTGGCGAGCACGTCCCAGGCGTGCACCAGCTGTTCCATGATCTTCGAGGTGCGCGCGAGCATCTTGAAAGCAGGTTGCAGCTCGTCTTTCGCGATGCTGTGAATGGCGGCGCGCAGCTCGTGCAGCATGAGCTTCATCCAGAGTTCGCTGGTCTGGTGCTGCACGATGAAGAGCATTTCGTCGTGCGCGGGCGAGAGCGGTTTCTGCGCGTTGAGGATGGCGTCGAGCTGCAGGTAGTCGCCGTAGCTCATGTCGCGGCTGAAGTCGAGTTGCGCGCCTTCCTCGTGCACGATGTCTTCGGGCTTCGAGGCCGGATCGGTGTGGTGCGGGCACATGCTCAGGTCACCGCGTGTTTGGTGTTGAATTCGGCGCGCCGCCACTCGCCGGTCTCCAGCACCTGGCGCAGCTCGTCGGCGGCGTTCCACACGTCTTCGAAGCCGATGTAGAGGGGCGTGAAGCCGAAGCGCAGGATGTCTTTGTGGCGCTGGCCATCGCCCGCGCGGAAGTCGCCCACCACGCCGCGCGCGATGAGGGCCTGCACGATGGCGTAGGCGCCTTCGTCCTTCGTGAGGCAGACCTGCGAGCCGCGCTCGGCCGGGTCGAGCGGCGTGGCCAGGCCGATGCCGTGGCCCTGGCAGCGTTCGTCCACGAGTTCGATGAAGAGGTCGGTGAGCGCGAGCGACTTGGTGCGCAGCGCGGCCATGCCGCCATGGGCTTCGGCGGCGAGCAGGGTGTCCACGCCGCATTCGAGCGCGGCCAGGCTGATCATGGGCTGGGTGCCGCACTGGTAGCGCGTGATGCCGGGCGCGGGCCGGTAGTCGGGCGTGAACTCGAAGGGCGTGGCGTGGCCCCACCAGCCGGCCAGGGGCTGCCAGAAGCGGTCGGCGTGGCGCGGGTTGACCCACACGAAGGCCGGCGCGCCCGGGCCGCCGTTGAGGTACTTGTAGCCGCAACCCACGGCGTAGTCGGCGCCCGCGCCGGTCAGGTCCACTGGCACGGCGCCCGCGCTGTGCGCGAGGTCCCACAGCATGAGCGCGCCGGTGGCGTGCGCGGCGGCGGTGATGGCGGGCATGTCGTGCATGACGCCGGTGCGGTAGTTCACGTGGGTGAGCATGAGCACGGCCACCTCGGGCGTGAGGGCGGCGGGGATTTCTTCGGGCTCCACCAGCATCAGCTCGAAACCGTGCTGCTGGCACAGGGCTTCGGCGATGTAGAGGTCGGTGGGGAAGTTGCTGCGCTCGCTCACGATGCGCCGGCGCTTGGGGTGGTCGACGCTGGCGAGGTCCATCGCGGCCGAGAGCACCTTGAAGAGGTTGACCGAGGTGCTGTCGGTGGCGACCACGGTGCCGGGCTCGGCGCCGATGAGGCGCGCGATCTTGTCGCCCACCTTCTTCGGCTGGGCGAACCAGCCGTGCTTGTTCCAGCTCTGGATGAGGTCGGTGCCCCATTCCTGCGTCACCACCTCGGCCACGCGCGCGGGGGCGCTGCGCGGCATCACGCCGAGCGAGTTGCCGTCGAGGTAGATGGTGCCCTCGGGAATGAAGAAGAGGTCGCGCAGGGCGCGCAGCGGGTCTTGCGCGTCGAGCGCGCGGCAGTCGGCGAGGGTGGGGGCGTTGTTCATGGCAGTTGGCGCAGCACGGCGCGCACGGGGCTGGCGTCGGCGGTGGTGAGTTTGAGGGGCAGGGCGATGAGTTCGTAGTCGCCTTCGGGCACGCCGTCGAGCAGCAGGTTTTCCAGCACGCGCAGGCCGCGCCGGCGGATGGTCTGGTGGCTGTCGAGCGTCTTGCTGCTGGCGGGGTCGATGCTGGCGCTGTCGATGCCGATGAGCAGCACGCCGAGGTCGGCGAGTTGTTCCACGGTGTCGGGCGCGAAGGCGGGCAGGGCGTCGTCGAAGCGGTCCTGCGGCTGGTGTTCGTACACGCGCACGAGCACGCGCTGGGGAAGGTCGGTGAGCGCGTGCGCGATGTGTTCGGGCCTGACCAGCGGGCCGCAGCCGATGGCATGGATCACGCGGCAAGGGCCGAGGAAGGCGTCGAGCGGCACATGGCCGATGGCGGCGCCGTCGGCGTCGTAGTGCAGCGGCGCGTCGGCGTGCGCGCCCACGTGGGGCGAGAGCGTGATGGCGCTGACGTTGACCGGGCAGCCCGGGCCGATGGTGGCGGCCCACTCCTGGGTGTAGGCGGTGTCACCCGGAAAAACCGGGGCGCCGGCGTGCACCGGCGGAGAGATGTCCCAGAGCTGTTTCATGGTGCATGGAAGGTAGCACCCTGAAAAATTCCGTGGTGTCGGTTATTGCCAACAGACCCGGAAAATAGTTGAGGCTTGAATCAAATAAGCGCCGGCAGGCCGTGGCGCTGGCGGGCGCGCGCGCAGGCGTCGCTGCCTTCCTCGAACTCGCGGCAAGGCGAAGGCCGCCATTCGTAGATGCCGCAGACCGCCTTCTGGCCCACCTTGCCGGTGAGGGCGGCGCAGCGGGGCGGCGAATGGTCGGTGCCGCGCAGGCGGGCGGTGTGCTCGGTGACCTCGACCGCCAGCCCGCCAGGCACGCAGCCGCCCATCTCGTCCAGCTCGTGAACGGAGAAATCGACCCGGAAACAGGCGCAGCAGGCGCCGCAACTGGTGCAGGCGCTCATGGAACCCGAGGCGCGAGCGCCGGCGCGCGGTAGACCAGCACCTTGAGCGCGCGCTCGGGCGAGGCGTCGGCAAAGGCCTCGGGGTTGGGCAGGCGCTGTTCGAACACCAGCTCGGGCGCGGCTTCCTGCATCTGCTGCCGCAGGAAGGCGGTGTCGAGCTCGGGCGCGTTGAGGCAGAGCAGCACCCGGCCGCCGGGCAGCAGCAGGTCGGGCAGGCGGCGCATCAGGCGCTGGTAGTCCTTGGTGGCGACGAAGCTGCCCTTCTGGAAGCTCGGCGGGTCGACGATGACCAGGCCGTAGGGGCCGCCGCGGGTGATCTTGCCCCAGGTCTTGAAGATGTCGTGCGCGAGGAAGCTGGCGCCGCCCGCGAGGCCGTTGAGCGGGTGGTTCTGCTGGCCGATGGCCATGGCGCCGCCGCTCATGTCCACGTTGACCACCTGTTTCGCGCCGCCCTGCAGCGCCACCACCGAGAAGGCGCAGGTGTAGGCGAACAGGTTCAGCACCTTTTGTTTGTCGGCATGCTCGCGCACCCATTGGCGGCCTTCGGCCATGTCCAGGAACAGGCCGTGGTTCTGGCCCTTGAGCACGTGCACCAGGAAGCGCGCGCCGCGCTCGCTCACCACGTGGGGTTCGGGCACGGCGCCGGCCATCAGGCGGGTTTCGGTCTGGCTGTCGTGCCGGCACTGGAAGACCCAGTTCAGCGGTTCGCCGGGCGCCACCTGGGTCCAACGTTCGGTCAGCGCGGTGTGCAACACGGCCAGCGTGGCCTCGTTCACGGGTTGGAAGCTGGTCAGCACCCAGACCGGGGGAAAGGCGTCCAGCGCCCACTGCTCGCAGCCCGGGTGCAGGCCGCCCCGGCCGTGGAAGACCCGCCGCGCCTCGGCGGCGGGTTCGAGGCGCGCGATGGCGTCGAGCAGGGCTTGCATCAGGCCAGGCGGCCGAGCAGCAGGTACTCCATCAGGGCCTTCTGGACGTGCATGCGGTTCTCGGCCTCGTCCCAGACGACGGACTGCGGGCCGTCGATCACCTCGGCGCTGACCTCTTCGCCCCGGTGCGCGGGCAGGCAGTGCATGAAGAGGGCGTCGGGCTGGGCGGTGCGCATCATGGCTTCGTCCACGCACCAGCGCTTGAAGGCGGCGCGCCGCACCTCGTTTTCGGCCTCGAAGCCCATGCTGGTCCACACGTCGGTGGTGACGAGGTGGGCGCCCGCGCAGGCTTCGAGCGGGTCCTTGAAAACCTTGTAGCAGTCCGGGTTGCGGATGCCGGCGAGCACCGGGTCCACCTCGTAGCCGCTGGGGGTGCTCACGTGCACCGTGAAGCCCAGCAATTCGGCGGCCTGCAGCCAGGTGTTGGCCATGTTGTTGCCGTCACCGACCCAGGCCACGACCTTGCCCTGGATGGAGCCGCGCCGCTCGATGAACGTGAAGATGTCGGCCAGGATCTGGCAGGGGTGGAACTCGTTGGTCAGGCCGTTGATGACCGGCACGCGCGAGTGCGCCGCGAAGGCTTCGATCTTGCTCTGCTCGAAGGTGCGGATCATCACGATGTCGACCATGCGGCTGATCACGCGCGCGCTGTCCTCGATGGGCTCGGCGCGGCCGAGCTGGCTGTCGCCGGTGGTCAGGTGCACCACCGAGCCGCCCATCTGGTACATGCCGGCCTCGAAGCTCACGCGGGTGCGCGTGCTGGCCTTCTCGAAGATCATGGCCAGGGTGCGGTCGGGGTCGGCGAAGGGCTGGTACTTCTCGACCGCCTTGAACTTGCGCTTGATGAAGGCCGCGCGCTCGAACAGGTAGGCGTAGGTGGCGGCGTCGAGGTCCTTGAACTGCAGGTAGTGCGGGATCGTCATGGCGGGGGCGGCGCTCATTCGGCCAGGAAGGCGTGGATCAGCGGCAGCAGGATGGCGGCCACCTCGTCGGCCTCGGCCGTGGTCATGATCAGCGGGGGCACCATGCGGATCACGCTGTCGGCCGTGACCGAGAGCAGCAGGCCGGCGTCGGCGGCGCGCTGGGTGATCACGCCGCAGGGCTTGGTGAGCTCGATGCCGATCATCAGGCCCTGGCCGCGGATCTCCTTCACGCCGGCCTTGCCGATCAGGTCCTTTTCCAGCACGGTGCGCAGGTGCTGGCCCACGCGGGCGGCGTTCTCCAGCAGGCCTTCCTCTTCCATGATGCGGATGGTCTCGACCCCGGCGCGCATGGCCAGCGGGTTGCCACCGAAGGTGGTGCCGTGGTTGCCGGGCTGGAAGATGTTGGCGGCCTTGGGGCCGGCCACGACCGCGCCGATCGGCACGCCCGAGCCCAGGCCCTTGGCCAGCGGCATCACGTCGGGCACGATGCCGGCCCACTGGTGGGCGAACCACTTGCCGGTGCGGCCCATGCCGCACTGCACTTCGTCGATCATCAGCAGCCAGTCGTTGGCGTCGCACAGGGCGCGCACGTCCTTCAGGTACTGCGAGCGCATCGGGTTCACGCCGCCTTCGCCCTGGATGGTCTCGAAGAACACGGCGACCACGTTGGGGTTGCCGGCGGTGGCCTTCTTCAGCGACTCGATGTCGTTGAGCGGCACGCGGATGAAGCCTTCGACCAGCGGGCCGAAGCCGGCCTGCACCTTGGGGTTGCCGGTGGCCGAGAGGGTGGCGATGGAACGGCCGTGGAAGGCTTTCTCGTAGACCACGATCTCGGGGCGCTCGATGCCCTTGTCGTGGCCGTACTTGCGCGCCAGCTTGAGCGCGGCCTCGTTGGCTTCCAGGCCGGTGCTGCAGAAGAACACGTTGGTCATGCCCGAGCGCTCCACCAGCATCTGCGCGAGCCGTTCCTGGTCGGGCACGTGGTAGTAGTTGCTGGAGTGGATCAGCTTGGCGATCTGGTCCTGCAGAGCGGGCACCAGTTTGGGGTGGCCGTGGCCCAGGGTGTTGACGGCGATGCCGCCCAGCGCGTCCAGGTACTCCTTGCCGTTGGTGTCCCACAGGCGCACGCCTCGGCCGTGTGACATCGCGATCGGCAGGCGGCCGTAGGTGTTCATCACGTGGGGCGAGGCGACGGGCTTGAGGGCGGCGTTCATGCAGGGACTCCGGTGGGAAGGGCCAAAAAGAAAGCGGCTCAACGAAGGTTGAGCCGTTGAAGCGCGATTTTAGGGGCAGCGGGCGGGCATCATCATTGCTTGTTGGGCATCGCTGAAATGCGCCCGGTGTACGCTAGCGGGTCCGGGTTATCCCTCGTTCCAAGTCTTATATAAGATAGAATACCTGCCTCCTGCCCCGGCGAGCGATCCTCGGTCCGGCGGCGGCATTCTTCCAGTCGAGCCCTCCATCCGAAGGCCTCTCCCCCCGATGGTTTCACCGACAGCCAAACAAGTTTTCATCCAGGGTGTCACGAAGGACGGCCGCACGTTCCGACCCAGTGACTGGGCCGAGCGCCTGGCCGGGGTGATGAGCTCGTTCCGCCCCGGGGGCGCCACCCCCGGCAGCCACCTGAGCTACTCCCCCTGGTGCGTGCCCAACAACATCAACGGCATCAAGTGCGTGGTGGTGCATGCGGACCTGCGCGAGGCCGAGCCCATGGCCTGGGACTTCTGCATGAACTTCGCGCGCGACAACGGCCTGCAGGTGGTCGAGGCCTGCCTCCTCCCCGATCCCCCGTCCAAGACCTGATCCCCCCGCTTTTGGCGCGGGCAACAAAAAAGCCGTCTTGCGACGGCTTTTTTGCTTTTGCTGGCAGCGCACCCGTTTCAAACGGCAGGCCTTGGGGGCCCGGGCTGGTGGTCTGGCGGGGCCTGACCGGGGCGGGTTCAGGCAGCGGCTGCTGCGAGACCCTTGACTTTGGCCGACAGGCGGCTCTTGTCGCGCGCGGCCTTGTTCTTGTGGAAGATGCCCTTGTCGGCGACGATGTCGACGACTTTCTGCATCTTGGCGAACAGTTCGGTCGCCTTGGCTTTGTCACCGGTCAGAACGGCTTTTTCAACGTTCTTGACGGCGGTGCGGTATTTGGAGCGCAGCGAGGTGTTGGCTGCATTGATCTTGACGTCCTGGCGCACGCGTTTGCGGCCAGACGCCAGGCGGGGGTTCTTTTTCTTCGGCTTGGTTGCCATGGTGAGTTCCTTCGGTGTTTGGGGATGATGCCAGCAAAGCCCGCGATTTTAGCACGGCCCGCCGGGCTGGCAAGGGTGGCCGGCCGGGCGGGGCGAGGGGGCGATCCCGGTCGTTACACTCGCCGCGTGACCCTTTTCAAGTCCGCCTCCCTCGTTTCGCTGCTCACGTTGGCGTCCCGCATCACCGGCCTGGTGCGCGAACTGCTGATGGCGGCGACCTTCGGCGCCAGCGCGCTGACCGACGCCTTCAACGTCGCTTTCCGCATCCCCAACCTGCTGCGCCGGCTGTTCGCCGAGGGCGCGTTCAGCCAGGCGTTCGTGCCGGTGCTGGCCGGCGTGCGGGAAAAAGAGGGCGACGACGCCACCCGGGTGCTGGTGAACCAGATCGCCACCGTGCTGGCCTGGGCGCTCACCGCCACCTGCGTGCTGGGCGTGGTGGGCGCGCCGGTGCTGGTCTGGGCCATGGCCAGCGGCCTGGACGACCCCGGCTTCGACGCCGCCGTGTTCATGACGCGCTGGATGTTCCCCTACATCGCCTTCATGTCCTTCGTGGCGCTGTCGGCCGGCATTCTGAACACCTGGAAACGTTTCGCGGTGCCGGCGGCCACGCCGGTGCTGCTCAACGTGGCCATGATCGCCGCCGCCGGCTGGGGCGCGCCCTGGTTCGCTTCGCTGGGCATCGAGCCCATCTACGCCATGGCCGGGGGCGTGCTGCTGGGCGGCACCCTGCAGCTGGGCGCGCAGATCCCCGCGTTGCGCCGGCTGGGCCTGCTGCCGCGCGTGAGCCTGCGCTGGTCGGCGCTGAAAACCGCCTGGCACCACCCCGGCACCCGCCGGGTGACCACCCTCATGCTGCCGGCGCTGCTGGGCGTGAGCGTGGCGCAGATCTCCCTGCTGATCAACACCCAGATCGCCTCGCACCTGGGCGCCGGCAGCGTGAGCTGGCTGACCTATGCCGACCGCCTGATGGAATTCCCCACCGCCATGCTGGGCGTGGCGCTGGGCGTGGTGCTGCTGCCGCAGCTGGCGGCGGCCAAGGCGTCCGACGACGCGGACCGCTACAGCGGCCTGCTCGACTGGGGCCTGCGCCTGGTGGTGCTGCTGGCCGTGCCCTGCGCGGTGGCGCTGCTCACCTTCGCCCACCCCCTGGTGGCCGTGCTGTACCACTACGGGGCGTTCACCGACGCCGACGTGCAGCGCACCGCCACCGCCCTGATGGGCTACGGCGCCGGCCTGATCGGCCTGGTCGCGATCAAGGTGCTGGCGCCGGGCTTCTACGCGCGGCAGGACATCCGCACGCCGGTGAAGATCGCCATTGGCGTGCTGGTGCTCACCCAGGTGCTCAACGTCCTGCTGGTGCCCCGGCTGGCCCACGCCGGGCTGGCGCTGGCGATCGGCATCGGCGCCATGGTCAATGCCCTGTTCCTGCTGGTGGGGCTGATCCGCCGGGGCGCTTACAAACCGTCACCGGGCTGGGCCCGCTTCGGCATGCAGGTGCTGGCGGCCAGCGCCTTGCTGGCGGTGTTCCTGATGTGGGTGGCGGCGCGCTTCAACTGGCTGGGCTTCGAAGGCCAGGCCCTGCAGCGCGTGGGCCTGCTCACGCTGTGCGTGCTGGGCGGGATGTTGGTCTATTTCCTCACGCTGCTGCTGGCGGGGTTGAACCTGAGGCAGTTCGTCAGAAAATGACGTAATCTGCGGAAACCGGATTCCCCACCATGCCGACCGCGTACGAATACCCCGCGCCGACCCCCCTGGGCTACTTTGCCGCCCTGGTGGGCGACGACGAGGCTTTGCCCCTGTTCGAGGCGGCCACGGCCGTGGCCCAGGACGAATACCCCGACCTCGACGTGCAGCAGGTGCTGGGCGATGTGGATCAGATGCTCGCGCGCGTGCGCCGGCGCTGCGCCGCCGACGCCGGGCCGCTGCAGCGGCTGCGCACGCTCAACCAGTTCTTCTTCCGCGACATGGGGTTCGGCGGTAACGTCAACAACTACTACGACCCCGACAACAGCTTTCTCAACGCCGTGCTGCGCACGCGCCGGGGCATTCCCATCACGCTGGCCGTGCTCTGGCTGGAGCTGGCCCAGGGCCTGGGCCTGAAGGCGCGTGGCGTCAACTTTCCCGGCCACTTCATGGTCAAGGTCAACCTGCCCAATGGCCAGGTGGTGATCGACCCCTTCACCGGCCAGTCGCTCAGCCGCGAGGACCTCTCGGAACGGCTGGAGCCCTACAAGCGCCGCAACGGCCTGGTGGACGACTTCGACGTGCCGGTGGGCCTGTACCTGCAGGCCGCCACGCCGCGCGAGATCCTGGCGCGCCTGCTGCGCAACCTCAAGGAAATCCACCGCACGCAGGAAGACTGGCTGCGCCTGATCGCCGTGCTGGACCGCCTGCTCATCCTGCTGCCCGACGCCTGGATCGAGTACCGCGACCGGGGCCTGGCCTGGGCCGAGATGGGCGACGTGCGCCTGGCCGTGGGCGACCTGGAAACCTACGTGGAACACGCCGACGACACGCTGGACCGCGACGCCATCGCCCAGCGCCTGCAGGAACTGCGCCGCGCGCTCAACTGAGCCGCCGCCCGCCCGCGGGGGCGGGGATGTGTCGCCATGTAATTCCGTTTGACGCGAGCCGGCCGCGCAGGGACCATGCGCGCCAACCCCCGCCAATCCGGCGACAAGAAAAACGACGGTATGAAACAACTGATGCTGGTGGGCGCCACCGGTCTGGTGGGCAGCCATGTGCTGCGACAGGCCCTGGCCGACCCCGCCGTGGAACGCGTGGTCGCGCCGACCCGCCAGCCGCTGGCCCCACACCCCAAACTGCTCAACCCCGTGGTGGACTTCGAGCGCCTGCCCGAAGACGCCGATTGGTGGCGGGTGGATGCGGTGATCTGCACCCTGGGCACCACCATCCGCGCGGCGGGCTCGCAGGCCGCTTTCTACAAGGTGGACCACGACCACCCGCTGGAGGTGGCCTACCTCGCGCGCCGCCATGGCGCGCGGGCCTTCGCCCTGAACTCCGCGCTGGGGGCCGATGCGCGTTCGCGCGTGTTCTATTCGCGCACCAAGGGCGAGGTCGAGCGCGACCTGCAGGCCGTGGGCTACCCCTCGCTCACGCTGGTGCGCCCGGGCCTGATCGACGGCCTGCGGCCGCAGAGCCGGCCCCTGGAACGGCTGGCGGTGCTGGTCTCGCGAGGCGTGCAGCCCCTGCTGCCGCGGCGCTACCGCGTGGTGCCGGCCGAGCGCATCGCGCACCACCTGCTGCAGGCCGCGCTGGCGGCGGCGCCGGGCGTGCACGTGCTGCCGTCCGAAGCGCTGATCTGAGCGGCGGCCGCGGCGCGGCTGCTTTTTTTCGCATATGGAAACTCGGAATCGATCGTTGTTGATGCGCTGACCCGTTCCTAGACTGCCTCCTCTGAACACATTTGTTGGAGAGCAGACGATGGCGCAACGTGGCCTTTCTTCCCCGCTGTTGAGCGATGCCGCCGGGCAGCAGCAGATCGAGACCGATGTCCTGGTGATCGGGGGCGGGCCGGCGGGCGCCTGGGCGGCCATCGCGGCCGCCGCGCGCGGCGCCAGCGTGACCCTGGTGGAGAAGGGCTTCTGCGGCACCTCCGGCGCCACCGCGCCCTCGGGCACCGGCCTGTGGCACGTGCCGCGCGACGCGGCCGCGCGCGAGAAGGCCAAGGCCAGCCGCTACGCCATGGGCGGTGAACTGGCCGAGCACGCGTGGATGGACCGCGTGCTCGAACAGACCTGGCTCAACACCGAGACACTCACGGAATGGGGCTACCCCTTCCCGATCGACACCGAAGGCCAGCTGCAGCGCACCTCGCTGCAGGGGCCGGAGTACATGCGCCTGATGCGCAAGAAGGTGAAGGAGTCGGGTGCCCGCATCCTCGACCACAGCCCGGCGCTGGAGCTGCTGACCGACGAGAACGGCGATGTGGCCGGCGCCACCGGCCTCACGCGCACCACCGGCGAGACCTGGGTGGCGCGGGCCGGCGCGGTGGTGATCACCACCGGCGGCTGCGCCTTCCTGAGCCGGGCGCTGGGCTGCAACGTGCTCACCGGCGACGGTTACCTGATGGGCGCCGAAGTCGGCGCCGAGCTCTCGGGCATGGAGTTCTCCAACGCCTACGGCCTGGGGCCTTCGTTCTCGTCCGTCACCAAGTCCCTGTTCTACAACTGGGCCACCTTCTACGACCGCGACGGCGTGGCCATCGAGGGCGCGGGCTCGTCTCGCGGCCGCAGCGTGATCGCGCGCACGCTGCAGACGCAGCCGGTGTTCGCCTGCCTGGACCGGGCCGACGCCGAGATCCGCGCCTGGATGCGCCACGCGCAGCCCAATTTCTTCGTGTCCTTCGACCGCCAGGGCATCGACCCCTTCAAGGACCACTTCCCGGTGGCCCTGCGGCTGGAAGGCACGGTGCGCGGCACCGGCGGCCTGCACGTGATCGGCGACGACTGCGCGACCTCGGTGCCCGGTCTGTACGCGGCCGGCGACGCGGCCACGCGCGAGCTGATCTGCGGCGCCTTCACCGGCGGCGGCAGCCACAACGCGGCCTGGGCCATGTCGTCCGGTTTCTGGGCCGGCGCGGGCGCGGCCGACTTCAGCCATGGCGCGCGCAGCCTGGCCAGGCGCCGCCTGCACCGCGCGGGCACCGCCGGCATCCAGGAAGGCGGGGCCCCGGCCTGGGACCCGGAAGAACTGGTGCGCGCGGTGCAGGCCGAGGTGTTCCCCTACGAACGCAACTGGACGCGCCGTGCCGACCTGCTGGAGGACTCGCTGCAGCGGCTCGACGCGCAGTGGGCGCGTGTGCGCCACGCCAGCGCGCCCAGCCTGCAGCAGGCGGTGCGCGCGCGCGAGGCCGTGGCCATGCTGGCCACCTCGCGCTGGATGTACCGCAGCGCCCTGCAGCGCACCGAGACGCGCGGCATGGCCCGCCGGCAGGACCACGCCGGCCTGGACCTGGGCCAGCGGCACCGCCTCGTCAGCGGCGGCCTGGACGAGGTCTGGGTGCGCTCGCAAACCGTTCGCCAACCGGTCAACCTGGACCTTGAAAGGCTCGCCGCATGATCGAAATCGTCAGCCCCGAACGCTGCACCGGCTGCAACATCTGCGTGAGCGCCTGCCCCACGCAGGTGTTCGAGGCGGTGCCCGGCGGCATCCCGCGGATCGCGCGCCAGTCGGATTGCCAGACCTGCTTCATGTGCGAGCTGTATTGCCCGACCGATGCGCTGTACGTCGCGCCGGTGGCGGACCACGCCGTCACCGTGGCCGAGGAGGGCACCGAGGTGCGGCAATGGATCGGCAGCTACCGCCGCGCCGTCGGCTGGGGCAAGGACCGCCAGCCCACCGCCGCGCTCGATGCGAGTTTTGAACTGCTGCGGCGCGCGCACTAGATGGCCCACCCCCGCCGCGCTTCGCGCGACCCCCTCACGGGGGCAACACCTGCGGCCCCGGCAAAGCCGGTTCCGCGGTGTTCTGGACTGAAACCCTTCAATCTCCACGGAAACTTCCCATGACCGCTTCTTTCTGGAAACACCTGACGGCCTTCGCGCTCGCCGCCACCGCCGCTTTCGGCGCCCACGCGCAGGCCCAGCCCGAGACCATCCGCTTCGGCGGTTTCGGCCAGGGCTTCGGCCAGCCCCACGGCGTGGCCTTGCTCGCCATCGCGCAGGGCAAGGGCTTCATCGCCGACGAGTTCAAGGGCACGCCCGTGAAGCTCAGCTTCGAGTATTTCACCGGCACCGGTCCTGCGATCAACGAGGCCATCGCCAACAACCGGCTCGACGTGGCGCAGTACGGCTCGCTGCCCAACATCATCGGCAAGGCCGGCGGCCTGCCCACGCGCATCCTCGCGTCCTACGGCTACACCACCGTCTTCGGGCTGGCCCGCAAGGACCTGGAGGTGAACTCGTTCAAGGACCTCAAGGGCCGCAAGGTGGCGGTGGCCAAGGGCACGGTGCTGCACTGGGCGCTGCTCAAGGCGCTGCAGGACAACGGCCTCACGCTGCGCGACATCCAGCTGGTCGACCTTAAGACCGCCGACCAGCTCGCGGCCCTGACCGCCGGCAGCGTGGACGCGGCGGTGGGCTCCAGCAGCCTGCTGACCTTGCGCGACAAGGGCGTGGGCAAGGTGTTCTATTCGTCCAAGGACCAGGGCGCGAAGCCTCGGGCTTCGGCGGCATCCTGGTGAGCGAGACTTTCGAGAAGCAGTACCCCGACGCCACGCAGCGCATCGCCAACGGCCTGGTGAAAGCCGCCCACTGGCTGGGCCAGGAGGCCAACCGCGACGAGGCCTACCGCATCTGGACGCTCTCGGGCATGCCTTACCAGGCCTTCAAGGACGACTACGACGGCGTCTCACTCAAGGAAGCCTTCAACCCGCGCGTGGACGCCTTCCTGCTCAGCCAGTACGACGACGCGATCGACTTCACCAAGGACAACAAGCTGATCCGCAACGACATCGACGTGGCGAAGTGGGCCGCACCGCAGTACGTGGAGAACGCGCTGCGCGCCCAGGGCCTGCAGACCTACTGGACGAACCGCGCTGCCCTCGTGGCGCGCCGCTGAGGCCGATCCATGGCGGCCCTCGAACACCTGGCCGACGGGGTCGGCGCCTCGCCGCTGCCGCGCACCGCGGCTTGGCCCTGGCGCACCGCGTTGCCGGCCCCGCTGCGGCGCCTGCTGCTGGCGCTGGCCCTGCCGGCCGCCATCGTCGCGCTCTGGCAGTGGGCGGCGGTGCGGGGCTGGGTGCCGCCACAGATCCTGCCGGCGCCCGCGCTGGTCTGGGACACCTTCCTGGAACTGGCGCGCGGCGGTGAACTGCTCGACGGCTTCCTCATCAGCCTGCAGCGCATCGGCTCGGGCCTGGCCCTCGGCGGGCCGCTGGGGCTGGCGCTGGGCATCTGGCTGGGCGTGTCGGCGCGCGCGCGCAGCCACCTGGAGCCCACGCTGCGCGCGCTGTTCGCCGTGCCCACGCTGGGCTGGATTCCCATCCTCATCCTGATCTTCGGCATCGACGAGGCGCTCAAGGTCATCGTGATCGCCAAGGCCGTGATGGTGCCCGTGGTGCTCAACACCTCGCGCGGCATCCGGAACATTCCGGTGGCCTACCTCGAAGCCGCGCGCGTGCTGCGCCTGCGGCCCTGGACGCGCCTGACCCGCCTCACGCTGCCGGCCTGCCTGCCCACCGTGTTCAGCGGTTTCCGCTTGGGCCTGAGCCATGCCTTCATCGCGCTCATCGTGGTGGAGATGCTCGCGGCCACCGAAGGCATCGGCTACATGATGGTCTGGGGCCGCAAGCTGTTCCAGCTCGACATCGTGATCGTCGGCATCGTGGTCGTGGGGGTGGCGGGCTATGCGCTGGACCTGCTGCTGCGCCGGCTCGAACGTGGCCTGAGCCGCTGGGCGCCCGGCCATGGCTGAGACCCGCATCCCCCCGGGCGCCTGGCTGCCGCTGGCCATCGGCGCGGCCTGGCTGCTGCTGGTCGACACCGGTGCCATTGCCCACCCGCTGATGGTGCCGCTGCACGAGGTGCTGGCCGCGCCGTTTTTCGACGAACAGGGCCGCCAGATCTGGTCGGCCGCCGCCAGCAGCCTGGTGCGCGTGGCACTGGGCTTTCTCATCGGCGCCAGCCTGGGCATCGCCGTGGGCGTGGCCGTCGGTCTGTCGCGACCGGCGCAACTGGCCGTCGCGCCCACCGTGCACGGCCTGCGCCAGGTCGCGCTGTTCGCCTGGATTCCCTTGCTCACCGCCTGGTTCGGCAACGGCGATCTGGTGAAGATCGTGTTCATCTCGATCTCCACCTTCTTCCCGGTCTTCCTCAACACCGAGCAGGGCGTGCGCGGCATCGCGCCGGCCTACCGCGAGGTGGCCGCGATCGTGCGGCTCGGGCCCTGGCTGCGGCTGCGCCGGCTGGTGCTGCCCGCGATCCTGCCCTCGGTGCTGACCGGCGTGGAGCTCGCGCTGCTGACGGCCTGGATCGGCACCGTGGGTTCCGAATACGCGATCGGCACCGGCCGGGGCATCGGCGCCTACCTCGCCACCGCGCGCGACGTGTTCCGCATGGACCTGGTGCTGATCGGTGTGCTGGTGATGGCCCTGGTGGGCTACGGCCTGAGCCGCGTCGCGCAGCTTCTTTTCCTGCGCCTCATTCCCTGGAGAACCCGCTGATGAGCACCCCCACCCTGGAGGCGGTCGCCCCCACCGCCCTGAGCCTGCGCAACGTGGGCAAGACCTACCGGATCGAGGGGCAGGACCTGCCGGTGCTGCAGCGCATCGGCCTGGAGATCGCGCGCGGCGAGTTCCTGGGCATCGTCGGTGCCTCGGGCTGTGGCAAGTCCACGCTGCTGCGACTGATCGCGGGGCTGGACGACCGCTTCGATGGCGACATCCTGATCGATGGCGAACCGGTGGCCGGGCCGGGCGTGGAGCGCAGCCTGGTGTTCCAGGACCACCGCCTGTTTCCCTGGCTCAACGTCACGGACAACATCGGCCTGGGGCTCGACAGCCTGGACCTGAGCCGGCGCGAGCGCGAGGCGCGCATCCGCGAACAGCTCGAACTCGTGGGCCTCACGGGGTTCGCGCAAGCCTGGCCGCACCAGCTCTCGGGCGGCATGGCGCAGCGCGCGGCCATCGCTCGCGCGCTGGTCTCGCGGCCGGACATCCTGCTGATGGACGAGCCCTTCGGTGCGCTCGATTCGATCACCCGGGCCCACATGCAGGAAGAGCTGCTGCGCATCTGGCGCGAGCGGCGCATCACCGTGGTGATCGTCACGCACGACGTGGACGAGGCCGTGTTCCTGGGTGACCGCGTGGCGGTGATGGAGCCCCGGCCGGGCCGGGTGCAGAGCGTGATCGATGTGGACCTGCCACGCCCGCGCGAGCGCACGGGCACGGCCTTCAATCAGATCAAGCAGCGCGTGCTCGGGCAGCTCAAGCGCTGAGCGCGCGGTCGCCTCAGGCGACGACGACGGCCGCGCCTTCGCCGCGTGCCGCGATCTTGCCGATCTCGTGCACGGTTTCACCGAGGCCGCGCAGCGTGGCGGCGCAGGCGGCGGCCTGGTCGGCGGCGATCACCACCACCATGCCGATGCCGTTGTTGAAGGTGCGGTTCATCTCGATGTCGTCGATGCCGGCGGTCTTCTGCAGCCAGGCGAACAGCTCGGTCTGCGGCCAGCTGCCCTTCACCAGGTGGGCGGCCGTGCCTTCGGGCAACACGCGGGGGATGTTCTCCAGCAGGCCGCCGCCGGTGATGTGGGCCAGCGCCTTGATGGGGTGCGCGGCCAGCGCGGCCAGCACGTTCTTCACGTAGAGCCGGGTCGGCTTCATGATCGCTTCGCGGAACGGCTGGCCGTCCAGCGTGGCGGGCAGGTTCGCGCCCGCGCGCTCCAGGCACTTGCGCACCAGCGAGAAGCCGTTGGAATGCACGCCGTGCGAGGCCAGGCCGAGCACCACGTCGCCGGCTTGCACGCTCTGGCCGGTGAGGATCTTGGATTTTTCGACCGCGCCCACGCAGAAGCCGGCCAGGTCGTACTCGCCGGCCGGGTACATGCCGGGCATTTCGGCGGTTTCACCGCCGATCAGCGCGCAGCCGCTGAGCTCGCAGCCCTTGGCGATGCCACCGACCACGGCCGCGGCCGTGTCCACGTCGAGCTTGCCGCAGGCGAAGTAGTCCAGGAAGAACAGGGGTTCGGCGCCTTGCACCAGCACGTCGTTCACGCTCATGCCGACCAGGTCGATGCCCACGGTGTCGTGCATGTTCCATTCGAACGCCAGCTTGAGCTTGGTGCCCACGCCGTCGGTGCCGGAGACCAGCACCGGTTCCTTGTAACGCTTGGGCACCTCGAACAGGGCGCCGAAACCGCCGATGCCGGCCAGCACGCCTTCGCGCATGGTCTTCTTGGCCAGCGGCTTGATGCGCTCGACCAGGGCGTCGCCCGCGTCGATGTCAACGCCGGCGTCTTTGTACGAAAGAGGGGTGGAGGGGGTGGTCATGGGCGGTCGGCCCCGGCG
>NZ_JBYTAE010000058.1:0-41193 GCF_058787875.1 Hydrogenophaga sp. FW305-3-2-15-A-LB1
TCGGGTATCTCAGTCCCGTACAGTTCGAGAAAGCTCAAGAAGCTTAGGTCGGTGTCAACGGAACCGGCAGCAGCCCACGAAGCGGGTACGCGGTCTACTTCCGTCTTAGAGTTTTCTGCCGTCACGAGCCACAGGCTGGCTCTCCGAGTTCGCGTGCTGCCTTCGAAGGGCAACCACATTGCCCGAAATTTGAGCATCCAAATGATCAGACCATGCTTGCATCATCTGCGCGCGTGGCTGCAAATAGAGTGCATGGTTGTAGGAGGCGCTCACCTGATTACGCTCTTGATGGGCCAGCTGGAGCTCGATATGCTCATGTGGCCACCCTTGCTCGTGCAGGAGCGTTGAGGCGATGCCCCGAAAGCCGTGGCCGGTCATTCGGTGCTTGTAGCCCATTCTGTCCAGTGCCATCAGGATGGTGTTGTTGGACATGGGCTTTTCATGATCGCGCTCACCTGGAAACAACAGCAAGCTGTGCCCCGTGAGAGTGTGAAGACTTCGCAGCAGCGTGATGGCTTGGATGGATAGCGGCACGATGTGCGGTGTCTTCATCTTCATGCGCTCGGCCGGAATGTCCCAGCGGGCTGCGTCCAGATCAAACTCTGACCACTGTGCACCTATCAGTTCCTTGGTGCGCACAAAAGTCATGGCCATTAACTTGATTGCGGTTCGTGTGATCGTGCTCCCGTTGTAGACCTCAATCTTGCGCAGCAACTGCGGGAGTTCTTTGGCGTCCACGCGGGCGTAGTGCTCCTTCTTGCGCGAGGCGAGCACGTCGCTTGGCCGGATTTCTGCGGCGGGATTTCGCTTGGCAACTCCGTGAGCGATGGCGTAGCGAAAGATCTGAGAGCACGTCTGCAGTGCACGTTTCGCGATGTCCAGAGCGCCGCGTTCCTCGATCTTTTTCATCATCAGAACAAGTTCAGGCACTTCAATATCTGCGATAGGACGGCTGCCGATCGCAGGAAACACGTCGGCTTCAAGGCGGCGCCAGACGTACACGGTATGACTTTCGCTTCGAGCAGCCTTCCAACTCTCCCACCACTTTTTCGCGATGGCCGCGAACGTGTCTTCTACCGCCAAGCGTCGCGCGATCTTCGTGGCTTTGCGCTGGGCCATGGGATCGATTCCGGTGGCGAGTAGCTTTCGCGCCTGGTCTGATCGATCACGCGCCTGCGCAAGCGAGACGTCTGGGTATGAGCCCAATGCCATGATTTTCTGCTTACCGTCGAAACGATATGCCCACCGCCAGAGCTTGGAACCTTGGGTGGTCACATGACACTGCAGCCCGCGGCCGTCTGACAACTTGTAGAGCGTCTCGCGCGGTTTACTGGATCGAAGGGCGGTGTCGGTGAGGGCCATGGAGCGTCTGTTGGTAGATGAGATACCAACACGGTGGTACCGAAATACCACACACCATACCAACAAAAAATCCTGGATGTCAACGAACGTGTTTGGACGTTAGAAAACAAAAAGCCCTGCAAATCAAGGACTTGCAGGGCTTTTGAGGGGGTGTTTTGAACGTTGCTGGACGTCTTCAAACTCATAACTGGCGGAGAGGGCGGGATTCGAACCCGCGGTGGGGATTAGCCCACACACGCTTTCCAGGCGTGCGACTTAAACCACTCATCCACCTCTCCGCGAAGCCTGCGATTGTAGCAGGCGATTTCGCTCATCCCGCCGGGCTGCCGTCCGCCGTCTTGTGCCAGGCGTGTTGTTGCAGCACTTCCAGTGACACGTGTTCCAGCGCCGCCGCGTGGGTGCTGTCCAGCACCACGGGCGGGGCGACGCCCGCGCGCAGGGCCTCCAGCCAGCGCTGCACGCAGAGGCACCAGCGGTCGCCGGGCTTGAGGCCGGCGAAGCGCCATTGCGGGCGCGGGGTGCTCAGGTCGTTGCCGTGCTCTCGCGAGAACTCGAGAAACGCCGCCGTGACACGGGCGCACACCACGTGCGTGCCATGGTCTTCGGCGTCGGTCTCGCAGCAGCCGTCGCGGTAGAAACCGGTGAGCGGGTCGTAAGAGCAGGGCACCAGCGGACCGCCCAGCACGTTGCGCGACAAGGTCATGGTGGCTGCTCCGTGGTGAGGCTGGCGTTGCGTCAGGCGTTGGTCTTGCCGCCAACACCCACCATCTTCATGGCCGAGGTGATCAGCGCCGACACCTCGGTCATGTTGCTGGGCACGATGAGCGTGGTGGTGGCGTCGGCGGCGACCTTGCCGTAGGCCTCCACGGCTTTCTCGGCCACCTTGAGCTGCACGGCTTCCTGGCCGCCCGGCTGGCGGATGGCTTCGGCCACCTTGCGAATGGCTTCGGCGTTGGCCTCGGCCACCGCGAGGATGGCGGCGGCTTCACCTTGGGCGTTGTTGATCTCGGCCTGCTTTTCGCCTTCGGAGCGGGCAATGAAGGCTTCGCGCTCGCCGGTGGCGATGTTGATCTGTTCCTGGCGGCGGCCTTCGGAGGCCGCGATCAGGGCGCGCTTCTCACGCTCGGCGGTGATCTGCGACTGCATGGCGCGCAGGATGGCCTCGGGCGGCGTGAGGTCCTTGATTTCGTAGCGCAGCACCTTCACGCCCCAGTTCAGCGCGGCTTCGTCGATGGCCGAGACCACCTGCGCATTGATCACGTCGCGCTCTTCGAAGGTCTTGTCGAGTTCCAGCTTGCCGATGACCGAGCGCAGCGAGGTCTGTGCCAGCTGGGTCACGGCCACGATGTAGTTGGACGAGCCGTAGCTCGCGCGCATCGGGTCGGTGACCTGGAAGTACAGGATGCCGTCCACTTGCAGCTGGGTGTTGTCGCGCGTGATGCAGACCTGGCTGGGCACGTCCAGCGGAATTTCCTTCAGGCTGTGCTTGTAGGCCACCTTGTCGACGAAGGGCACCAGGAAGTTCAGGCCCGGCGCGAGCGAAGAGTGGTACTTGCCCAGGCGCTCCACCACCCACGCGTTCTGCTGCGGCACGACCTTGATGGACCGTGTGATGAAGATGACGGCGATGATGAAGAGGAGGATGGCAATTTCCATGGCAATGGCTTCTCAGAAAGGTTTCAGGAGGGGCGAGGGTAGCGCATGCGTGTTCGCGCTCAGACCTTGTCGACCAGCAGGCGGTTGCCCACGAGCTCGGCCACGCGGTAGGCGCCTGGGGTGGGCGGGTTGCCCGGGCGCTGGATCACGGTCCATTGCGCGCCACGGTATTTCACGCTCGCGGTGCCGTCGGCGTGCCATTCGTCGATCTGCAGCACCTCGCCGATGTCGAGGTTGACGCTGCGCATGGCGCGCACCGAGGGGTCGCCGGCACCGCGTTTCTTGATGAAGTACCAGCCCACCACGGCGGCCGAACCCACTACCGCCGCCGCGATCAGCTGCGCGGTGGTGCCCAGGCCGGCGTGTGCCGCGAGCGCGCCCGCGGCCAGGCCCACGGCGAGCATCAGCAGGTAAAAGGTGCCGGTGAAAAGCTCCAGCGCGACGGCGGCGCCGGCCAGCAGCCACCACACGGTTGAGTCCGACATGAATACTCCTGTCTTCAGAATGGCAAGGGAACCCGGGCGCGGCCCAAGGGTCTGGCCAGAAGGAATGTCTGGCTTGCGCCACATTCTGCGACAAAAGGCCGGCGCGTTCCGCAGGGAGACACGCGATTTCCGTACACTTCGCGCCTGCTTTGCCACCGTTGGGGTCCCCGCCGATGGTGCCCTTCCCCCGTAGCCGGCTGAACACGGCTGGAGAATCTCACATGAAATTCCGCTTTCCCATCGTCATCATCGATGAGGACTTCCGCTCGGAGAACACTTCGGGCCTGGGCATCCGCGCGCTGGCACAGGCCATCGAAGTCGAAGGCTTCGAGGTGGTGGGCGTGACGAGCTATGGCGACATGAGCCAGTTCGCGCAGCAGCAGAGCCGGGCGAGTGCCTTCATCCTGTCGATCGACGACGAGGAGTTCAGCCACGGCGACGACATCGACCCCGTGGTGCTGAACCTGCGCAGCTTCATCGACGAGGTGCGCCGCAAGAACGCCGACGTGCCGATCTACATCTACGGCGAGACCAAGACCAGCCGGCACCTGCCCAACGACGTGCTGCGCGAGCTGCATGGCTTCATCCACATGTTCGAGGACACGCCGGAGTTCGTGGCGCGCCACATCATCCGCGAGGCCAAGAGCTACCTCGAAGGCATCCAGCCGCCGTTCTTCAAGGCCTTGCTGGACTACGCGGAAGACGGTTCCTATTCGTGGCACTGCCCGGGGCACTCGGGTGGCGTGGCCTTCCTGAAGAGCCCCGTGGGCCAGATGTTCCACCAGTTCTTCGGCGAGAACATGCTGCGCGCCGACGTGTGCAACGCGGTGGAGGAGCTGGGCCAGCTGCTGGACCACAACGGCGCGATCGGCGCGAGCGAGCGCAATGCGGCGCGCATCTTCAATGCCGACCACTGCTTCTTTGTCACCAATGGCACGTCCACCTCCAACAAGATGGTGTGGCACCACACGGTAGCGCCTGGTGACGTGGTGGTGGTGGACCGCAATTGCCACAAGTCCATCCTGCACAGCATCATCATGACGGGCGCGATCCCCGTCTTCCTCAAGCCCACGCGCAACCATTACGGCATCATCGGCCCGATCCCGCAGAGCGAGTTCGAGATCGAGGCGATCCAGGCCAAGATCCGTGCCAACCCGCTGCTGGCCGGCGTGGACGCCGCCACCGTGAAGCCGCGCGTGCTCACGCTGACGCAGTCCACCTACGACGGCGTGCTCTACAACACCGAGGCCATCAAGCAGATGCTGGACGGCTACGTGGCCAACCTGCATTTCGACGAAGCCTGGCTGCCGCACGCGGCCTTCCACCCGTTCTACGGCAACTTCCACGCCATGGGCAAAAAGCGCGCGCGGCCGATGGAGTCGGTGGTGTACGCGACGCAGTCCATCCACAAGCTGCTCGCCGGCATCAGCCAGGCCAGCCACGTGCTGGTGCAGGATTCGCAGAACGTCAAGCTGGACCGCCACCTCTTCAACGAGGCCTACCTGATGCACACCAGCACCAGCCCGCAGTACGCGATCATCGCGAGCTGCGACGTGGCCGCGGCCATGATGGAGCCACCCGGCGGCCGTGCGCTGGTGGAAGAGAGCATCTTCGAAGCGCTCGATTTCCGCCGCGCCATGCGCAAGGTGGAAGCCGAGTTCGGTGAGGACGACTGGTGGTTCAAGGTCTGGGGGCCGGACGACCTGGCCGACGAAGGCATGGGCGAGACCGGCGACTGGGTGCTCAAGCAGAAGGACGTGTCTTTCAGCGAGAAGGACTGGCACGGCTTTGGCGACATGGCGCCTGGCTTCAACATGCTGGACCCGATCAAGGCGACCATCGTCACCCCGGGCCTGAACCTGGACGGCCGTTTCGAAACCAACGGCATTCCGGCGTCCATCGTCACCAAGTTCCTGGCCGAGCACGGCGTGGTGGTGGAGAAGACGGGCCTGTACAGCTTCTTCATCATGTTCACCATCGGCATCACCAAGGGCCGCTGGAACACGCTGCTGACGGCGCTGCAGCAGTTCAAGGACGACTACGCCAAGAACCAGCCGATGTGGCGCATCCTGCCGGAGTTCTGCCAGAAGCACCCGCGCTACGAACAGATGGGCCTGCGCGACCTGTGCCAGCACGTGCACGAGCTGTACGCCCGCTACGACATCGCGCGCCTCACGACCGAGATGTATTTGAGCGACCTCACGCCGGCGATGAAGCCCACCGATGCCTTCGCGCACATCGCGCAACGCACCACCGAGCGGGTGCCGATCGACGCGCTGGAAGGCCGCATCACGACCAGCCTGGTGACGCCGTACCCACCGGGCATCCCGTTGTTGATCCCGGGTGAGGTGTTCAACAAGAAGATCGTGGACTACCTGAAGTTCGCGCGCGAGTTCAACCTGCAGTGCCCGGGCTTCGAGACCGACATCCACGGCCTGGTGGAAGTGGTGGGCGACGACGGCCGCAAGAGCTATTTCGCGGACTGCGTGAAGGCCTGAGGCCTGCGGGCCTCCGTGCCGCAAGGCGCCCCGGCCACGTCAGTGGCGTGGGGCGTTTTCCATATCAGAGCATGGCCTGGCTGTCACGGCTCACGCCCGTGGTCTGGGCGTAGCCGCCGTCCACGTAGGTGATCTCGGCCGACACGCCCGAGGCGAGGTCGGACAGCAGGAACGCGGCCACGTTGCCCACTTCCTCGATGGTGATGTTGCGGCGGATCGGCGCGGCGGAGGCCACCAGGTTGAGCAGCTTGCCGAAGTCCTTGATGCCGCTGGCCGCCAGCGTCTTGATCGGGCCGGCGCTGATGCCGTTGACGCGCATGCCCTTGGGGCCGAGCGATTCGGCGAGGTAGCGCACGGATGCTTCCAGACTGGCCTTGGCCAGGCCCATGGTGTTGTAGTTGGGCACCGCGCGGATCGCGCCCATGTAGCTCAGCGTGAGCAGCGAGGCCTTGTCGTTCAGGTAGGGCAGGGCCGCCTTGGCCATGCCGGGGAAGCTGTAGGCGCTGATGTCGTGAGCGATGCGGAAGGCTTCGCGCGAGAGGCCTTCGAGGAAGTCGCCGGTGATGGCCTCGCGCGGGGCGAAGCCGATGCTGTGCACGAAGCCGTCGAACTTGGGCCAGGCCTGCGACAGGTCGGCGAACATCTTGTCGATCTGGGCGTCGTCGCTCACGTCGCAATCGAAGATGAGCTTGGAATCGAAGTCGGCCGCGAACTCGGTGATGCGGTCCTTGAAACGGTCACCGACGTAGCTGAACGCCAGCTCGGCGCCTTGTTGGTGGCAGGCCTTGGCAATGCCGTAGGCGATGGATCGGTTGGACAGCACGCCCGTGATCAGCAGTTTCTTGCCAGCGAGAAAACCCATTTTTCAGTCTCCAGAGAAAAATCCTTCAGAATTGTCTCATGCGTCGTTCCGCCCCTTGCCTCCACAGCCGTCTCGCGACGCTGTGCGCGGCCGTGGCCCTGGTGGCGTGGAGCCCGGCCAGTTGGGCGGCCCATGGCTATGCGCTGTGGGGCGACCTGAAGTACCCGGCGGGTTTCACGAACTTCGACTACGTGAACCCGAACGCGCCGCAGGGTGGCGAGCTGCGGCTGGTGAGCAACCAGCGGGTGTCCACCTTCGACAAGTACAACCCGTTCACCATCCGGGGTTCGGCACCGGCCTACCTCGCCGCCTTGGTGTTCGACACCTTGCTCACACCCTCGCTGGACGAGACCGCGTCGGCCTACGGGCTGCTTGCCAGCGATGTCTCGGTGGCCGACGATGGCCTGTCGGCCACGTTCAAGCTGCGTGCCGAGGCGCGCTTTCACAACGGCGACCCCGTGCTGGCCGCCGACGTGCGCCACAGCTACGACACGCTGATGAGCCCGCAGACCATGCCGGCCTACAAGACGCTGCTGGAGGAGGTGGCGGGGCTGGACGTGATCGACGAACGCACGGTGCGCTTCCGCTTCAAGCGGCCGAACCGCGAACTGCCGCTGACGGTGGGCACCATTCCCGTCTTCAGCCGCAAGTGGGGCGTGGTGGACGGCAAGGCCAAGCCGTTCGATCAGGTGGTCATGGACGTGCCGATCGGCAGCGGGCGCTACAAGATCGGCCCTGTGGTGTTCGGGCGCGACATCATCTACGTGCGCGACCCGAACTACTGGGCCCGCGATCTCAACGTCAAGCGCGGCACGGACAACTTCGACCGCATCACGGTCAAGATCTACAAGGACAACACGGCCCGCCTCGAGGGCTTCAAGGCCGGCGAATACGACCTGCTGCAGGTGTTTTCCGCGGGAGACTGGGCCCGCCGCGTGAACGGGCGCCGCTTTGACAGCGGTGAGCTGGTCAAGGGCGAATTCGCCCATCGGCTGCCCTCGGGTTTCCAGAGCTACGTGCTCAACACGCGCAACCCCAAGCTGGCCGATGTGCGGGTGCGCGAGGCGCTGGGCCTGGCCATTGACTACGAGTGGATGAACCGCCAGATGTTCTACAGCTCGTACCACCGTGTGAATGGCTTGTTCGGCAACACCGATTGCGAAACCACGGGCCTGCCCACGGCGGAGGAACTGGCGCTGCTGGAGCCCTGGCGCGGCAAGGTGCCTGACGCGGTCTTCGGCCCCATGACCGTGCCCCCGCGCACCGATGGGGACTCCTCGCTGCGGGCGAACCTGCGCAAGGCCCGCACCCTCCTGAGCGAGGCGGGCTGGGAGGTGCGCGACGGCGCGCTGCGCAATGCCAAGGGCGAGCCCATGGTGCTGGAGTACCTGGACAGCCGCGAGGGCGGCGTGCGCACTGTCGGCCCGTGGATCCGCAACCTGGAGAAATTGGGCATTCGCCTGAACTTCCGTTCCGTGGACTACGCCCTCTACCAGCAACGGGTCGATCGTTTCGAGTACGAGATGATTTCGATCGCCTTTCCCGGCACCAACAACCCGGGGCAGGAGTACGTCGAGATCTTCGGCAGCAAGGCGGCGGACATGCCGAGCTCGGGCAATTTCGCGGGCGTCAAGAGCCCGGCGGTCGATGCCCTGTTGCGCCGCATGACCAGTTCCCGGACCAAGGCCGAGCTGCTGCCGGCCTGCCATGCGCTGGAGCGCGTGATCGCGCACAGCCACTACCTGATCCCGCAATGGACGGTCAACGAACACCGCATGGCCTACAACGCCACGCGGCTGGACAAGCCGGCCAGCATGCCGCCCTACACCCAGGCCGAGACCTGGGCCATGACCACCTGGTGGGCCAGAAAATGACCTTCCGCTGACGCCCTATGTTGTCTTACATCCTCAAACGCCTGCTGCTCATGCTGCCCACGTTGTTCGGCGTGCTGCTGCTGACGTTTGTGGTGATCCAGTTCGTGCCCGGTGGCCCGGTGGAACAGTACCTGGCCGACGCGCGCGCGGCGGGCGGGCCCGGCGGCGCGGAGGGCAGCGGCATGACCTACCGGGGCGCGCAGGGCGTGGACCCGCAGCGCCTGGAACAGATCAAGGCGCTCTACGGTTTCGACAAACCCGCGCACACGCGGTTCGTCGAGATGCTGGGCCGTTTCGCGCGCTTCGACCTGGGCAACAGCTTCTTCCAGAACAAGCCGGTGAGCCAGCTCATTGCCGAGAAGCTGCCGGTGTCCATCAGCCTGGGTTTGTGGACCTTTCTCATCAGCTACGGCGTGGCCGTGCCGCTGGGCGTGGCCAAGGCCGTGCGGGCCGGCACGCGCTTCGATCTGGTCAGCACCTTGCTCGTGCTCGTGGGCTATGCCATTCCGGGCTTCGTGCTGGGCGTCGCGCTGCTGGTGATCTTCGGCGGGCAGCTGCAGTGGTTCCCGTTGCGTGGGCTTACCTCCGCCAACTGGGAAGAGCTGAGCTGGGGCGCGCGCATCATCGACTACCTCTGGCACATCACGCTGCCCGTCACGGCCATGGTGCTGGGCAGCTTCGCCGTCACGTCCATGCTGACGAAGAACGCCTTCCTGGAGGAAATCCGCAAACAGTACGTGATGACGGCGCTGGCCAAGGGGCTGTCGGAGCGGCAGGTGTTGTGGAAACACGTGTTCCGCAACGCGCTCATCCCCATCGTCACCGGTTTTCCGGCGGCCTTCATCGGCGCCTTCTTCACGGGGGCGCTGCTCATTGAAACCCTGTTCTCGCTGGATGGCCTGGGTCTGCTGAGCTACGAGAGCGTGATCCGGCGCGACTACCCGGTCGTCATGGGCACGCTGTTCCTGTTCACCCTGATCGGACTGGTCACCAAGCTGATCTCCGACCTTTGCTACGTGTGGGTGGACCCCCGCGTGAAGTTCGACTGATGGCCACGGTGTCCATGAGCCCCAGCCGGCGCGCCTGGCTGCGCTTCAAGCGCAACCGGCTCGGCTACTGGAGCCTGGTGATTTTCTGTGCGCTGGTGGTGGCCAGCCTCTTCGCCGAGGTGCTGTCCAACGACCGGCCGCTGATCGTGCGCTACGAGGGCAAGACCTATTTCCCGGTGGTGCAGGACCATGCGGAGACCGTCTTCGGGGGCGACTTCGAGACGCCCACCGACTACCTCGACCCCTTCATCCGCGAGCAGATCACCCGGGGCGACAACTGGGCCCTCTACGCACCCAACCCCTATGGTGCGCAGACCATCAACTACTTCGCCAAATCGCCCAATCCGTCGGCGCCCACGTGGGACAACTGGCTGGGCACCGACGACCGGGGCCGCGACCTGCTGGCGCAACTGATCTACGGCTTTCGCGTGAGCGTGCTGTTCGCGCTGGCGCTCACCGCCATCGGCGTGGTGCTGGGCGTCATCACCGGCGCGATCCAGGGCTTCTTTGGCGGCAAGACCGACCTGGCCTTCCAGCGCTTCATCGAGATCTGGAGCTCCATGCCGGAGCTCTATTTGCTCATCATTTTCTCGGCTGTGTTCTCGCCCAGCCTGGGCTTGCTGCTGATCCTGCTCAGCCTGTTCGGCTGGATGGGCCTGTCCGACTACGTGCGCGCCGAATTCCTGCGCAACCGCCAGCTCGACTACGTGCGCGCGGCGCGCGCCATGGGCCTGTCGAACGGGCAGATCATCTGGCGCCACGTGCTGCCCAACAGCCTGACGCCCGTGGTCACCTTCCTGCCGTTCCGCATGAGCGCGGCCATCCTGGCGCTGACCTCGCTGGACTTCCTCGGCCTGGGGGTGCCGCCGGGCACGCCGTCACTGGGCGAGTTGCTCAGCCAGGGCAAGAACAGCATCGACGCCTGGTGGATTTCCCTTTCCACGTTCGCCGTGCTGGTGATCACGCTGCTGCTGCTCACCTTCATGGGCGATGCGCTGCGCGACGCGCTGGACCCCCGAAAGGCCGACAAATGACGGCGCCCATGCTGCTCGAAGTCAGGGATCTGCGCGTGGCGTTCGCCGGCCAGGAGGTCGTGCATGGCATCGATTTCTCGATCCGGGCCGGCGAGAAGCTCGCGCTGGTGGGCGAATCGGGTTCGGGCAAGACGGTGTCGGCGCTCTCGCTGCTGCGACTGGTGCACAACGCGGACGTGTCCGGCCGTGCGCTGCTGCAGGGCAAGGACCTGCTCGCCATGACCGAGCGCCAGCTGCGTGGCGTTCGGGGCGACGAGGTGGCGGTCGTGTTCCAGGAGCCGATGAGCGCGCTCAACCCGCTCTACACCGTGGGCGATCAGATCCGCGAGGTGCTGCAGCTCAAGAAGGGACTCTCGCTCCGCCAGGCGGTGGTGGCGTCCCACGAGCTGCTGGCCTCCACCGGCATTCCCGAGCCGGCGCGCCGCGCCAACGCCTTTCCGCACCAGCTCAGCGGCGGCCAGCGCCAGCGCGCGATGATCGCCATGGCCCTGGCCAGCGCGCCCAAGCTCCTGCTGGCCGACGAACCCACCACCGCGCTGGACGTGACCCTGCGCGTGCAGATCCTCGACCTGCTCGCGGACCTGCAGCGGCAGCACGGCATGGCGGTGCTGCTGATCACGCACGACCTGAACCTCGTGCGCCGCTTCGCCGACCGCGTGGCCGTGATGGAACGTGGCCACCTGGTGGAGCAGGGCGGGGTGGGCGACGTGTTCGCCGCGCCCCAGCACCCCTACACGCGCAAGCTGCTGGCCAGCAAGCCCGAGCGCGACGTGGCCGAGCCGGTGGTGCGGGCCGATGCGGCGCCTGTGTTGAAGTCCCAGCGTCTGCGCGTGAGCTATCCCGTGCGGCTGCCAGGTTTCAAGGGGTGGTTCAGAAAGGGCGAGTTCGTGGCGGTGCACGGCGCCGACATGGTGATCGCCCCGGGGCAGACGCTGGGTGTGATCGGCGAGTCCGGCTCGGGCAAGTCCACCCTGGCGCTGGCAGCGCTCGGCCTGCTGCCGCACCAGGGCAGCCTGCAGATCGATGGCACCGACTGGACGCAGGCGAAAAAGGCCGGCCGGGACCGCGCCCTGCGCCAGCGCGTCCAGGTGGTGTTCCAGGACCCGTTTTCCTCGCTCTCGCCGCGCCTGACCGTCGAGCAGATCGTGGGCGAGGGCCTGCAGGTGCACCAGCCAGGGCTGTCGGTGGCTCAGCGGCGCGAGCGGGTGGTGACCGCGCTGGCCGACGTAGGACTGGTTGACGACCCCGAGCACGGCAGCGACTGGCTGCAGCGGTACCCGCACGAGTTCTCGGGCGGTCAGCGGCAGCGGCTGGCGATCGCCCGTGCCTTGATCGTCGATCCGCAACTGCTGGTGCTCGACGAGCCCACCAGCGCACTCGACGTGACGGTGCAGAAGCAGGTGCTGTCGCTGCTGCAGCGCCTGCAGCGAGAGCGGGGCCTGAGCTACCTGCTGATCACGCACGACGTGGACGTGATCCACGCCATGGCGCACGACGTGATGGTGATGAAGGACGGTGTGGTGGTGGAGCATGGGCCGGTGGACCGGGTCCTGCAGGCGCCCGAGCACCCCTACACGCGCGCACTGGTGCAGGCCGCCGCCTGAACCCACACCGTTCTTGATCTGCGTCAGTCGCTGGCGCGGGCGCTGAGGCTATAACGCGCTCAATGGATGTGGATCGCATGCCTTCGTCGCCAGTCACGCTTACCTCGCCCGCGCGCTGGGTGGCGGCGGGCTGGGCCGACCTCTGTCGCAACCCCGTGCCGGGTCTGGTGCATGGCCTGCTGGTCACCGCCTTCGGCGCCTGGCTGCTGTGGATCGCGCGCGATCGCTTCTGGCTGCTGGCCGGCGCCTTCTCGGGTTTTCTCATCGTCGCGCCCATCCTGGCCACCGGCCTGTACGCGGTCAGCCGGGGGCTGGAACGCGGGCAGCGCATCGGCATGGCCGAGGTGTGGGCGCTCTGGCGCTCGGGCGACGCCCGGCTGGTGCGCTTTGGTCTGCTGCTGGGGCTGGCGGGCACCGGCTGGGTGCTGACTTCGGCGGCGCTGATCACCCTGTGGTCGCCCGTGCCTATTCACAAGCCGATGGATTTTCTGCGCCACGTGGTGCTGGTGCGCGAGATCGGCCTGTTCGAGGTCTGGCTGCTGCTGGGCGCGCTGCTGGCCGCCCCGGTCTTCGCGTCCACCCTGGTGGCGCTGCCCATGCTGGTGGATCGGCCGGTGGCGGTGAGCGCGGCGGTGTTCCGCAGCTGGCGCGCCGTGGCCAGCCACCCGGGCCCGGCCACGCTGTGGGCGGTGTGCATCGCGCTGCTCGCCGGCCTGGGCATGGCGTCGGGCCTGCTGGGCCTGATCGTGCTCATTCCACTGATGGGCCACGCCAGCTGGCACGCCTACCGCGATCTGACCGCCGGGGACGGGCAGGGCTGAGCGATGGAAGCCACCGTCCTGGGCTTCACCGAGGGCCAGATCGCGCAGTTCGGGCTGACCTTCGGTGTCGGTGCCTTCATCCTCTACATGCTGTTCATCGTGCTCAACCTCGCGCGCGAGTCCAAGGCGGGGAAATTTGGTACTTTTGTCCTCTTCCTGGTGCTTTCTTTCGGCATGTTGGGCTTTCTGGCCAAGAACCTCATCCAATGGGTGCTGGGCATCTGAGCGAGGTTGCCAGATAGCGCACAGAAGCGTTACAATGCTGGCTTCACGACCAAATGGGCGGGTAACTACCGGCCCATTTTTTTTGGCCGAACGCTTTTGGCCCCACGGACCGCCGGGGGGGCGAACCCTGGGCAGACACCACACGCAATGGCTTGGCAAGACACCGTAGAGCAGACCGTCACCGGACTGGGCTTTGACCTGGTGGAACTCGAACGCTCCGCTGGCGGTCTGTTGCGCGTGACGATCGACTGGCCCTGGCAGGCGCCCGTGGAGGGGCAGCCGATGCCCGCCGAGCGCTTTGTGACGGTGGAAGATTGCGAGAAGGTCACGCGCCAGCTGCAGTACCTGCTGGAAGTGGAAGGTCTGGAGTACCGGCGCCTCGAAGTGGGCTCGCCGGGCATCGATCGCCCGCTTAAGCGCGAGATCGATTACGTGCGGTTTGAAGGCCACGTGGTGGACCTGACCCTGAAGGCGCCGATCGGCGCCACGGGGACCGATGTGGCGGCGAACCGCAAGAAATTTCGCGGCACGCTCGAACGTGCCGACGACGGTGTGCAGTGGCAGGTGGTCTGGAGCGATGCGCCCGAACCCAAGCCGGGGCAGCGCGTGAGCAAGAAGCGCGCGCCCGTGCCGCTGCAGGCCCTGGCTTTTGGGCTGGCGGATGTCCAGCAGGCGCGGCTCGCGCCGATCGTGAATTTCAAGGGCCGGCAGGCCCCTGGCGCGGCCGCTGCGCCGGGCGATGAATGAGAGAAAACGTTGTGATTACGGAAAAGCTATTCGGAAAGGTGGGCGAGTGAAATGAACCGCGAAATGTTGATGCTGATCGATGCGATCTCCCGCGAGAAGAACGTCGAGCGCGACGTGGTGCTCGGCGCCGTGGAGCTCGCACTGGCCTCGGCCACCAAGAAACTCTACAAAGGCGATGTCGACATCCGCGTCGCGATGGACCCGGACACCGGCGCCTACGAAACTTTCCGCCGCTGGCTGGTCGTGCCCGATGAGGCCGGCCTGCAGAACCCGGATGCCGAAGAAATGCTCAGCGATGCGCGCGATGAACTCGCCGACATCGAGGAGGGCGACTACATCGAGAAGCCGGTGGAAAGCGTGCCGATCGGACGCATCGGCGCAATGGCCGCCAAGCAGGTGATCCTGCAGAAGATCCGCGACGCCGAGCGCGAGATGCTGCTCAACGACTTCATGTCGCGCGGCGACAAGATCTTCGTGGGCACCGTCAAGCGCATGGACAAGGGCGACCTGATCGTCGAGAGCGGCCGGGTTGAAGGCCGCCTCAAGCGCGGCGAGATGATCCCCAAGGAAAACTTCCGCACCGGCGACCGCGTGCGCGCCATGATCATGGAAGTGGACCTGACGCTGCGCGGCGCGCCCATCCTGCTGTCGCGCTCGGCACCTTCCTTCATGATCGAGCTCTTCCGCCAGGAAGTGCCCGAGATCGAGCAAGGCCTGCTGGAGATCAAGACCTGCGCCCGCGACCCGGGTTCGCGCGCCAAGATCGCCGTGCACAGCTTCGACAAGCGCATCGACCCCATCGGCACCTGCGTCGGTGTGCGCGGTTCGCGCGTCAACGGCGTGACCAACGAGCTCGCCGGCGAGCGCGTGGACATCGTGCTGTGGTCGGAAGACCCGGCGCAGTTCGTGATCGGCGCGCTGGCCCCGGCCAACGTGGTCTCCATCGTGGTGGACGAAGAGCGCCACGCGATGGACGTGGTGGTCGACGAGGAAAACCTCGCGATCGCGATCGGCCGTGGCGGCCAGAACGTGCGCCTGGCTTCGGAACTGACCGGCTGGCGCATCAACATCATGACCGCCGACGAATCGGCGCAAAAGCAGGCCGAAGAGGCCGACGGCATTCGCAAGGTGTTCATGGCCAAGCTGGACGTGGACCAGGAAATTGCCGACATCCTGATCGAGGAAGGTTTCACCAGCCTCGAGGAAGTGGCCTACGTGCCGCTGCAGGAAATGCTTGAGATCGAATCTTTCGACGAAGACACCGTCAACGAGTTGCGCACGCGCGCCAAGGACGCCCTGCTGACGATGGAAATCGCGCGGGAAGAAAGCGTCGAGGAAGTCTCGCAGGACCTGCGCGACCTCGAAGGCGTGACGCCCGAGCTGATCGCCAAGTTGGCCGACGCCGGTGTTCACACCCGCGACGAGCTGGCCGACCTGGCCACCGACGAACTCACCGACATCACCGCACAGACGCCTGAAGAGGCCACGGCGCTGATCATGCTGGCACGCGCGCACTGGTTCACCGGTGACGAAGCGCAATCCACGAACTGACCAGCGGAGGCCCCAGCGGAGAAAAGAACCCATGACCAGTACCACCGTCGCCGAATTGGCTGCCGAGCTGAACAAGCCCACTTCCGTCCTGCTGGAGCAACTCACAGCAGCCGGAGTGCCCAAGACTTCCGGGACCGATGCGGTCACCGAATCCGACAAGCAGTCGCTGCTCGGCCACCTCAAGGCCAGCCACGGCACGGCGGGCGGTGAACGCAAGAAGATCACCCTCGTCAAGAAATCGACCTCCGAGATCAAGCAGGCCGATGCGACCGGGCGCGCCCGCACCATCCAGGTGGAAGTGCGCAAGAAGCGCACCTTCATCAAGCGCGACGACGAGGTCGCGGTGCCCGAGGCCGTGGCCGAAGCCGCGCCGGCCGCACCCGCGATCGACACCGAGGAACTGGCCCGGCGCGAGGAAGACGCGCGCCGCCAGGCCGAGTTGCTGCGCCGCCAGGAAGAAGAACTGACGCAGAAGCGCCAGGCCCGCGAGGCCGAGGAAGCCCGCCAGGCCAAGGCCGAGCAGGAGCGTGCCGCCGCGGCCGAAGCCGCTGAGGCGGCCGCGCGCGTCGCCGCCGAGGCCGCCGCGCCGGTGTCGGTGGACGAGGCTGCCGCCGCCAAGGCGAGCAAGGACGCCCAGGCCAAGACGGCTTCGCTGGAGCGCGAGTCCGCTGCCCGCGTGCTGGCCGACAAGAACGCCGAGGCCAAGAAGGCCGAGGAACTGCGCGCACAAGACTTGCTGGAGCGCCGCCGCAAGGCCGAGGCCGAAGCCGCGAACATCCGCGCGATGATGTCCGCTCCCGCCAGGACCCTGGTGGCCAAGAAGCCGGAGCCGGCGCCTGTCGCCGACCCGAAGGCGGGCATCAAGGGCACGCTGCACAAGCCAGCCGGCACGCCGGGCAAGGCACCCGCCACGGCCGGCGCCACGGCGGCCGCTCCGGGCGGTGCCGCGGGCAAGAAGGAAGTCAAGTCCGAGAACCTGTCCTCCACCTGGAAGGACGACGCGGCCAAGAAGAAGGAAATCAAGACCCGTGGCGACACCAGCGCCGGGCGTTCCAACTGGCGTGGCGGCCCGCGTGGCCGTCGCAACGACCGCGATTCGCGCGATGCCGGCCAGAGCAGCTTCGTGGCACCGACCGAGTTCAAGGTGATCGAAGTGCACGTGCCCGAGACCATCACCGTGGCCGAGCTCGCGCACAAGATGAGCCTGAAGTCGTCCGAGGTCATCAAGCAGTTGATGAAGCTGGGCCAGATGGTCACCATCAACCAGCCGCTGGATCAGGACACCGCCATGATCGTGGTGGAAGAGCTGGGTCACAAGGCCGTCGTGGCCGCGTTGGACGATCCAGAGGCCTTCACCGACGAGGAAGCCACGCAACAGGACGCCGAGGCCTTGCCTCGCGCGCCGGTGGTCACCGTCATGGGCCACGTCGACCACGGCAAGACCTCGCTGCTCGACTACATCCGCCGTGCGAAGGTGGCTGCGGGCGAAGCCGGCGGTATCACGCAGCACATTGGTGCGTACCACGTGGAAACCGAGCGCGGCATGATCTCGTTCCTCGACACCCCGGGCCACGAGGCGTTCACCGCCATGCGTGCCCGTGGTGCCCAGGCCACCGACATCGTGATCCTGGTCTGCGCGGCCGACGACGGCGTCATGCCGCAGACCAAGGAAGCCATCAAGCACGCGAAAGCGGCGGGTGTGCCGATGGTCGTGGCCTTGACCAAGATCGACAAGCCGGGCATCAACCTCGAGAAGGTGCGCTCGGAACTGATCGCCGAAGAAGTGGTGCCGGAAGAGTTTGGCGGTGACACCCCGTTCGTGGGCGTGTCGGCCAAGACCGGTGCTGGCGTGGACGCGCTGCTTGAACAGGTGCTGTTGCAGGCTGAAGTGCTGGAGCTCAAGGCGCCGGTGGACACCATGGCCAAGGGCCTGGTGATCGAAGCGCGCCTGGACAAGGGCCGCGGCGCGGTGGCCACGGTGCTGGTGCAGAGCGGCACGCTCAAGACCGGCGACGTGATCCTGGTCGGTCAGACCTCGGGCCGCGTGCGCGCCATGCTCGACGAGAACGGCAAGCCCATCAAGGCGGCCGGCCCGTCGATTCCGGTCGAAATCCAGGGCCTGTCCGAAGTGCCTCAGGCTGGCGACGACTTCATGGTGATGACCGACGAGCGCCGTGCGCGCGAAATCGCCACCTACCGCGCCGGCAAGTTCCGCAACACCAAGCTGGCCAAGCAACAGGCCGCCAAGCTGGAGAACATGTTCTCCGACATGACGGCGGGCGAGGTCAAGCTGCTGCCCATCATCGTCAAGGCCGATGTGCAGGGTTCGCAGGAAGCGCTGTCGGCCTCGCTGCTCAAGCTCTCGACCGAAGAGGTCAAGGTGCAGCTGGTGTTCGCCGGGGTCGGTGGCATCAGCGAATCGGACGTCAACCTGGCCATCGCCTCCAAGGCGGTGATCATCGGCTTCAACGTGCGTGCCGACGTGGGCGCGCGCAAGCTGGCCGAAGGCAACGACGTGGACCTGCGCTACTACAACATCATCTACGACGCCGTGGACGATCTGAAGGCGGCCATGTCCGGCATGCTGGCGCCCGAGAAGCGCGAAGAGGTCATCGGCTCGGCCGAGATCCGCACCGTGTTCGTGGCCTCCAAGATCGGCACGGTCGCTGGCTGTATGGTCACTTCCGGCATGGTCACCCGCAGCGCGCATTTCCGCCTGCTGCGCGACAACGTGGTGGTCTACACCGGCGAGATCGACACGCTCAAGCGCCTCAAGGACGATGTGCGCGAAGTCAAGGAAGGCTTCGAGTGCGGTATCAAGCTGAAGAACTACAACGACATCAAGGAAGGCGACCAGCTCGAATTCTTCGAAGTCAAGGAAGTGGCTCGCACGCTGTAAACCATGCCCCGCAAAGCATCATCCACCCCCAACCGCGGTTTCCGCGTGGCCGACCAGATCCAGCGGGATCTGGCCGAGCTGATCGCGCGCGAGCTCAAGGACCCGCGGGTGGGCATGGTCACGATCAATGCGGTGGAGGTCACGCCCGACTACGCGCACGCCAAGGTGTTCTTCAGCCTGTTGACCGGCAACCCCGATGAGACCCTGCAAGGCCTCAACGCGGCGGCCGGTTTCCTGCGCAATGGCCTGTTCAAGCGCCTGCACATCCACACCGTGCCGACGCTGCATTTCGTGTTCGACCGCACCACCGAGCGCGCGGCCGACATGAACGCCTTGATTTCCAAGGCCGTTTCTTCTCGTTCAAAGGAAGAATGAGCATGCACGCGCCACGCACACGGGTGCAGCGGCGCCCTGTGCATGGGGTGCTGCTGCTCGACAAACCGCTGGGTCTCTCCAGCAACCAGGCTTTGCAGAAGGCCAAGTGGTTGCTGCGCGCGGAAAAAGCGGGCCACACCGGCACGCTCGACCCGCTGGCCAGCGGGGTGTTGCCGCTGTGTTTCGGTGCCGCCACCAAATTCAGCCAGATCCACCTGGACGCGGACAAGACCTACGAGACCACCGTGCGCCTGGGCGTGAAGACCCGCACCGGCGATGCCGAGGGCGACGTCATCGAGTCGCGCGAGGTGACCTGCACGGTGGGGCAGGTGGTCGAGGTGCTCGACCGCTTCACCGGCCCCATTGCCCAGGTGCCGCCCATGCACAGTGCCTTGAAGAAGGATGGCAAGGCGCTCTACGAGTACGCGCGGGACGGCGAGACGGTGGAGCGCGAAGCGCGCCACGTCGTCATCCACGATCTGGAGCTGCTGGACATGCAGCTGCAGGGCGAGGCCCCGCAATTGCGCCTGCGGGTGCGCTGCAGCAAGGGCACCTACATCCGCACCTTGGGTGAAGACATTGGCGAAGCCCTGGGTTGCGGCGGCCATCTCATCGCGCTGCGGCGCATCGCCACCGGCCCATTTGACGTCTCGCAGTGCATCGCACTGGATGCGCTGGAAGCCTTGAGCGAAGAGGACCGGCTGGCGCGGCTGCTGCCGGTGCAGTCCCTGCTGGAAGGTCATGACCCTGTCACGCTCGGCGCCGACGATGCCGGGCGCTTTCTCAGCGGCGTGCGCCGCCGGGGCGGGTGGGCTGACAGCGCCCGCGTGGCGGTCTTCGGTCCCTTGCCCCACACGACTTCCGACCCATCCTCCCTCCCATCTTCCGTGCTGCTGGGCAGTGCCCACACCCAGGCCGGGGAGTTGATCCCGGGGCGACTGCTGAGCCCCTCCGAAATACAGCAAATCCTGGAAACCTCACCGGAACTCACATCATGAGCAAACAAATCCGCAACATCGCCATCATTGCCCACGTTGACCATGGCAAGACCACCATGGTGGACCAACTGCTGCGCCAGTCGGGCACCTTCGCCGAGCACGAGAAGGTGGTCGACACGGTGATGGACAACAACGCCATCGAGCGCGAGCGCGGCATCACCATCCTGGCCAAGAACTGCGCGGTGAGCTGGGAAGGCACGCACATCAACATCGTCGACACCCCCGGCCACGCGGACTTCGGTGGTGAGGTGGAGCGCGCCCTGTCCATGGTGGACGGTGTGGTGCTGCTGATCGACGCGCAGGAAGGCCCGATGCCGCAGACGCGCTTCGTGACCAAGAAAGCGCTGGCCCTGGGCCTCAAGCCCATCGTGGTGGTCAACAAGGTGGACAAGCCGGGTGCCAACCCCGACAAGGTGATCAACGCCGCCTTCGACCTGTTCGACAAACTGGGCGCCAACGACGAGCAGCTCGACTTCCCCGTGGTCTACGCCTCGGGCATCAACGGCTGGACCTCGCTGGTCGAGGGCGCGCCCGGCGAGCAGTGGGGCCCGGACATGTCGGCCCTGTTCAACACCGTGCTCAAGCACGTGCCGTCGCAGAAGGGTGACCCGAGCGCACCGCTGCAGCTGCAGATTTCCGCACTCGACTTCTCGACCTTCGTGGGCCGCATCGGCGTGGGCCGCGTCAGCGCCGGTATCGTCAAGCCCGGCATGGACGTGGCGGTGATGGAAGGCCCCGATGGCAAGACCATCAAGGGCCGCGTCAACCAGGTGCTGACCTTCCAGGGTCTGGACCGCGTGCAGGTGACCGAAGCCGGCCCGGGCGACATCGTGCTGATCAACGGCATTGCCGACATCGGCATCGGCGTGACCATCACCGACCCGCTCAACCCGGCGCCGCTGCCCATGCTCAAGATCGACGAGCCGACGCTGACCATGAACTTCTGCGTCAACACCAGCCCGCTGGCCGGCCGCGAAGGCAAGTACGTGACCAGCCGCCAGGTCTGGGACCGCCTGCAGAAGGAACTGCAAAGCAACGTCGCGCTGCGCGTCAAGGAAACCAGCGAAGACGGCATTTTCGAAGTGATGGGCCGGGGCGAACTGCACCTGACCATCCTGCTGGAGAACATGCGCCGCGAAGGCTACGAACTGGCCGTGTCCAAGCCGCGCGTGGTGTTCCGCGAGATCAACGGCGAGCGCCACGAGCCGATCGAAATGGTGACGGCCGACATCGAAGAGCAGCACCAGGGCGGCGTGATGCAGGCCCTGGGCGAGCGCAAGGGCGAGCTGGTGAACATGGAACCCGATGGCCGCGGCCGCGTGCGCCTGGAGTACCGCATCCCGGCCCGTGGCCTGATCGGTTTCACCAACGAGTTCCTGAACCTGACGCGCGGTTCGGGCCTGATCGCCAACATCTTCGACGGCTACGAGCCGCACAAGGGCGACATCGCCAGCCGCAAGAACGGCGTGCTGATCTCCATGGACGACGGTGAAATCTTCACCTACGCCCTGGGCAAGCTGGACGACCGCGGCCGCATGTTCGTGCGCGCTGGCGACCCGGTGTACGAAGGCATGATCGTCGGCATCCACAACCGCGACAACGACCTGGTGGTGAATGCCACGCGCACCAAGCAGCTGACCAACTTCCGTGTCAGCGGCAAGGAAGACGCGATCAAGATCACGCCGCCCATCGAGTGCACGCTGGAGTACGGCGTGGAGTTCATCGAGGACGACGAGCTGGTGGAGATCACGCCCAAGAGCATCCGCCTGCGCAAGCGCCACCTGAAGGAGCACGACCGCAAGCGCGCCAGCCGCGAAGGCTGATCGCTCCGCACAGGCCGTTGTCTCCCGGGACGCGGCCTTTTTTACGAACAGACCATGCCCTTTCGTGCCCTCAGTCGCCTGACGCACACCCAGGCGGTGTTCATGATGATCGTGGTGACCCTGATGTGGTCGATCGCGGGGGTGGTCTCGCGCCAGCTCGAATCGGCGGCGCGCTTCGAGGTCACGTTCTGGCGCAGCGCCTTCACCACGCTGTCGCTGCTGGTGATCCTGCCCTGGTGGCGCGCCGCCGACCGCGCGGCGGGGCAGATCGCCGACGACCCCGGGCAGCAGGGAGTGCTCGAACGCCATTGGGGCGTGCTGGCGCGCTCCAAGGCGTTCTGGATCTCGGGCGTCTGCTGGAGCGTGATGTTCACCGCCTTCATGCTGGCGCTGACCTTCACCACCGTGGCCAACGTGCTCATCATCATGTCGGTGGGCCCGCTGTTCACCGCGCTGGTGGCGCGCGCGGTGCTCGGCCAGCGGCTCGCGCTGCGCACCTGGCTGGCCATCGTGGCGGCCGGCGCGGGCATCGTGTACATGTACGGCAGCCAGTTCCTGCAAGCCTTCAGCGACCCCGCCACGCAGACCGGTGGCCTGGTGGCCGGCTCCCTGGCGGCACTGTGCGTGCCGGTGGCCGCTGCCATCAACTGGACCGTGGTGCAACGCGGCCAGACCCATGGCGAAAAGATCGACCTCGTGCCCTCGGTGCTGCTGGGTGGCCTCCTGTCCTCGCTGGCGACGCTGCCCCTGGCGCTGCCATTCGAGGCCACGGGCACCGACGTGGCCTGGCTGGCCCTGCTTGGCCTGGTGCAGCTGGCCATTCCCTGCGCGCTGGCCGTCGTGTGCGCCCGTTCGCTCAAGGCGCCCGAGGTGTCGTTGCTCGCGCTGCTGGAGGTGATCTTCGGCATCCTGCTGGCGTGGGCCGGCGCGGGCGAAGTGCCCGGCCCCGAGGTGCTGACCGGCGGCTCGCTGGTCATTGGCGCGCTGGTGCTCAATGAACTGCTTGGCTGGCGTTCGCGCGCTGGCACCCCGCGTATCCAGACGGTGGACAAACAGCCACAATGATCGACTGACCGGAAGAACAAAGATGACTTCTCTGACACCCGAAACCCATGTCGTTGCCGAAATCCGGGGGCGCGTGGGCTGCATCACCCTGAACCGCCCCAAGGCCCTCAACGCGCTCTCGCTCGACATGCTTCGCAGCCTCACGCAGACCTTGCAGGCCTGGCGCGACGATGACGCGGTGCTCGCGGTGGTGGTGCGCGGGGTCAACAAGGAAGGCCCGTTCGGCGCGTTCTGCGCGGGCGGCGACATCCGCTTCTTCCACCAGGCGGCCCTGGCCGGTGATGCAGCGCTGGAAGACTTCTTCACCGAGGAGTACGCGCTCAACCACCTCATCCACACCTACCCCAAGCCCTACATCGCGCTGATGGACGGCATCGTGATGGGCGGTGGCATGGGCATCAGCCAGGGCGCGAGCCTGCGCATCGTCACCGAGCGCAGCAAGCTGGCCATGCCCGAAACCAACATCGGCCTGTTTCCCGATGTGGGCGGGGGCTACTTCCTGAGCCGCTGCGCGGGCCGCCTGGGCGAGTACCTGGCGCTCACGGGCCTGGTGCTGACCGGCCGCGAGGCCATCACGGCGGGCCTGGCCGATGGCTTCATCGACGCCGGCCGCTTGCCCGGCCTGTGGGCCTCGCTCGAGCGCACGCCGTTCGAAAACGGCGCGTCGGTGGAACGCTGGTGCACGAGCCACCTCAGCACCACCGCAGCGCCCGCCCCGTGGCCGGCGAAAGAGGTGGACCGGATCTTCGGCCTGCCCGATGTCCCGAAGATCATCGCCGCGCTCGAAGCGACCGACAGCGACTGGGCCCGCCAGACCGCCACCACCCTGCGCCAGCGCTCGCCCTTGATGCTGCACGTGGTGCTCGACCAGATCCGACGCGCGCGCGGCATGGGCCTGGCCGACGACCTGCGCATGGAGCGCGACATGGTGCATCGCTGTTTCCACCTGCGCCCCGGCGCCGCCAGCGAAACGGTGGAAGGCATCCGCGCCCTGGCGGTGGACAAGGACCATGCGCCTCGGTGGAACCCGGCCCGCATCGAAGACGTGACGCCAGCGGAGGTCGCGGCTTTCTTCGAGAGCCCCTGGCCGGTGGACGAGCACCCGCTGCGGCGGTTGGGCTGAGGCCGCAGCTTAGAGCTGGCGGTACACCGCCTCGGCCAAGGCCATGAGTGCGTCGCGGCTCAGCGGCCCACTCAGGGCGTAGCCGAACCCCTGGTCCACCCAGTAGAAGCCGGGCACCGGGCCCTCCTGCGCGAAGCGGAAGGCGGTTTCGCCGCTGGCCTCGGCAGGTTCCGTGGTGGGGGCGAGGGCGCCAAGATACAAGGTGATGCGCACGCCCTGGGCGTTCTGGAACATGAACTGCGCGCGCGCACCCACGTCGCCCGGCAGCAGGCGGCCACCCACGAGTTCGTAGCCCAAGGCATCGAGGCGCGGCACCTTGAGCGCCTTGCCGGTGCGGCGCGACAGCCATTGCACCAGGTGCTCCTGATCCACCGCGCCCACCTCCACAGGGTGCCGCTTCTCGGGGGAGTACACCGCGTGGGCGACCGATGCGTCGCGCGCGAAGGCGGGCAGGGTGGCCAAGGGGGCAGAACCTGGCGCGGGCCCGCTCGGCCATTCGTGGTTCGACAAACGACCGACGCCGAAGGCCAGCACGATGCCGGCCGCCATGCCGCCCCAGCGCCACCAGCCGGACACGCGGGCCTGTGCATCGCTGGCGCGGTGCGCGGCTTCCCGCATGCCGGGCGGCACGGGTGCCTGCAGCAGGTCGGTATGCAACTGTCGGATGGCGTCGCGCTGGGTCTGCCAGTGGGCCAGGCGCTCGCGGCCGTGCGGATCGCCCTGCAGCCGTTGCAACAGCGCGTCCCGCTCGGCACCCTGCACCTCGCCATCGAGCAGGCGATTGATCTCGGCGTCGGTCAGCGGCTGGGTGAGGGGGGTGTCCATGGCTTTGCGGGCGGTGCTATTTCAGCCGCCTCAGATGGGGAGGAGCGTAGGCATCGGGCGGCACGCTCTGGGCCGCCGCGTTCATCAGCGCCTGCAGGCGGGTGCGGGCGCGCGAGAGCCGCGACATGACGGTGCCGATCGGGCTCCCGGTGATGCGGGCCACCTGCTCGTAGCTCATGTCCTCCAGGCTCACCAGCAGCAACACCACGCGCTGTTCTTCGGGCAGGCGCAGCAGGCAGCGCTGCAGGTCCATGGCCAGGTCCTGCGCGGCGTCGGGCGCCACCAGCTCGGCCGCCACGTCGTCCGGGTCCACCGGCAGGCCGCTGCCTTCGCGGCGTTGCACCCGGCGCAGGCCGCTGACGTGCAGGTTGTGCATGAGCGTGAAGAGCCAGGCCCGCAGATCCGTACCGACCGTCCAGAGCCGCCACTTGGCGCAGGCCCGCTCCAGCGTGTCCTGCACCAGGTCATCGGCCGCCCAGGGGTCGCCGGTGAGCGCGCGCGCATAGCGGCGCAGACCGGGAATCTGGTCGATCAGCTCGGCGCGTCTCATGTCTCGGCGTGGCAGTGGCCGTGGTGGGCTGGGGGCGGCTCAGGGCTTGGCCACGCGCCAGACGTTGTTGAAGCCGTCACCGGTCTTGTCGCCGGGCTTGGTGTCCTTGGCCCAGTAGTACAGCGGCTTGCCCTTCAGGGCCCACTGCTTCTGGCCGTCGTCGCGCGTGATGACGGTGTAGTCGCCGTTGCCCTTGTCGTTTCCACCGGCCATCAGCGGCGGCCAGTTGGTGGCGCAGGGCCCGTTGCAGACCGACTTGCCACTGCCCGCCACGTCGCGGTCGAAGGTGTAGAGGGTCATGCGGTTGGGGCCGACCAGCACGCCATCGCTGGCCATGGCAGGGGCCGGGGCGGACGACATCGAGGCGCAGCCACCCAGCAGGGCCGCTGCCAGGGTCAGGGGAATCAGGAATTTCATGGCGTTCTCCGTTGAAGGTATGGGCAGACAGGCTCTGCACAGGGATGAACGCCGGCTGTGGCGGGTTTATTCCCGCGCCACGAAAAAACCTCAGCGGCTGCGCGACTTCATCGCACGCTCGACCTCGCGCTTGCCTTCGCGGTCCTTGATGGTGTCGCGTTTGTCGTGTTCGGCCTTGCCCCTGCCCAGCGCGATCTCGCATTTCACCTTGCCGGTCTTCCAGTGCAGGTTCAACGGCACCAGGGCATAGCCCTTCTGTTCGACCTTGCCGACCAGGCGGCGGATCTGCTCCTTGTGCAGCAGCAGCTTCTTGGTCCGCACCGCGTCCGGGCTCACGTGGGAGGAGGCGGTGTGCAGCGGGTTGATCTGGCAGCCGATGAGGAACATCTCGCCCTCGCGGATCACCACATAACCGTCGGTGAGCTGCACCTTGCCCTCGCGCAGGGCCTTGACCTCCCAGCCTTCCAGCACCATGCCCGCTTCGAAGCGTTCTTCGATCGCGTAGTTGAAGAGCGCCTTGCGGTTCTCGGCGATGCGGCTGTCAACGCCTTTGGTGGAAGATTCTTTGCTGCTTTTGGTGGACATGAAGCGGAAGGTGCGGCCGTTTCAGGCCAATACAATGAGTTGGATTGTATGAAAACCATTCACAAGTCCGTTTTGCTCTGGCACAGCGCACACGAAATGTTCGCGCTGGTCACCGATATCGAGCGTTACCCCGAGTTCCTGCCCTGGTGCGATCAGGGCCAGGTGCTGGAAAAAAACGAGGCGGGCATGGTGGCCCGCGTGGGCATCGCCATCAGCGGCCTGCGCCAGAGCTTCACCACCCGCAACACGCACGAGGCCGACCGCAGGGTGCACATGGAGCTGGTCGACGGGCCATTCTCCCAGCTTGATGGCGTGTGGGAGTTCACCCCTCTGGGTGAGGGTGACCAGCGTGCCTGCAAGGTCGATTTCAAGCTGAGCTACGGCTTCGCCAGTTCGGCCCTGGCGGCCCTGGTCGGCCCGGTGTTCGACAAGATCGCCGGCAGCCTGGTGGACGCTTTCGTGAAGCGGGCCGACCAGGTGTACGGCGCGGACTGATCACCACCCCATGAAGATCACACTGATGCACGCTCCGGCACCCCGCGAGGTGGTGGAAGAGGTGCTCGATGTGCCCGAGGGGTGCACGCTGCGCCAGGCGCTCGATCAGGCGGGTTGGCTGCGGCGCTTTCCCGACATCGAGGCCGAACCGCTGGCGCTCGGCATCTGGGGGCGCAAGGCCGGTTGGGACCGAGTGTTGCGCGAGGGTGATCGGGTGGAGGTGGTGCGTGGGTTGCGGGTGGACCCGAAGGTGGCGCGCCGCGAACGCTTCATGGGGCAGGGCGCGCGCTCCACGGGGCTGTTCGCCCGCCGGCGCCCGGGGTCGAAGGCCGGTTACTGAGGGCCGGACTTGGGCATCGGCCCGCAGTTGCCGCGCATCACGTCATCCAGCCGCTTGGCCTCGGCGGTGCGGGCCTTGTCGTCCATGATCTCGCGCTCGCCCTTGGCGTTGGTGGTGGCCAGGCGCACGCCGGAATCCAGGGTGGCCTTGGCCTGTTTGGCGCGGTTGCAACTCTCGGTGCGCGCCTGCGCGACGCGCTGCTCCTCGGCCTTCTGGCGCGCGGCCTCGGTCTGTTCGGTCTGTTTCTTCTTGGCCTCGAGTTCCTTGTCGACCGTGGGCAGTTGAGGGGCTGCCGCCTGAGGCGCCGCACCCGCGGGGGACGCTGCGCCGGTCTCGGTGCTGGCGGGCGCGACCGCGGCCGGCGCGGGCATCGGGGCGCTGCCGCCGCCGGGGCGCTTGAGGATGTTCTTGTCGGGCACGCTGGCGGGGGGCGCGGTGTCGCTGAACACCTTGCGATCACCTTCCTTCCAGACCCATTGCGCGGAGGCGATCGAGCAGGCCAGCAGCAGGAATCCCGCCGCCAGAGGGGCTCGCCAGGACGGCTTCGAAGGGCGTTTTTGAGGCATTGGCGGAGTTTAGCGGCGGGCCCCTGCGCGCATGGTGGCATCTGCGGTTTTATCGGCCACAAGCCGCAGGAGCGGTAGCTTTTCGAGCCTGAGCGGTACCCGGGGTGGGACGGGGTGTGCGGGTTTGCCCGAAGGTCGGCCGGCTACAATCGACGCTTTTGGAGCTTTACCCATGCGCCTCCTCGGCAAAGCGCTCACCTTCGACGACGTGTTGCTGGTGCCAGCGTACTCCCAGGTCCTGCCCAAGGACGCCTCGCTTGCCACCCAGTTTTCCCGCAACATCCAGCTGAACCTGCCCCTGGTCTCCGCGGCCATGGACACCGTCACCGAAGCCCGTCTGGCGATCGCGATCGCCCAGGAAGGCGGCATCGGCATCGTGCACAAGAACCTCACGGCGCAGGAACAGGCGGCCCACGTGGCCAAGGTCAAGCGCTACGAATCGGGCGTGCTGCGCGACCCGGTGGTGATTTCTCCCCAGACCACGATCCGCCAGGTCATGAAGCTCTCGGACGACCTGGGCGTCTCCGGCTTCCCGGTGGTCGATGCCGGCAAGGTGGTGGGCATCGTCACCGGCCGCGACCTGCGCTTCGAGACCCGCTACGACCTGCCGGTGAGCGAGATCATGACGCCGCGCGAGCGCCTGGTCACCATGCCCGACGGCACCACGCCCGCCGAGGCCAAGAAACTGCTCAACAAGCACAAGCTGGAACGCCTGCTGCTGGTGAACGACGCCTTCGAGCTCAAGGGCCTGATCACGGTGAAGGACATCACCAAGCAGCTCAACTTCCCCAACGCCGCGCGCGACGCCGCCGGCCGCCTGCGCGTGGGCGCGGCGGTGGGCGTGGGCGAGGGCACCGAGGAACGTGTGGAAGCGCTGGTCAAGGCCGGCGTGGACGCCATCGTGGTCGACACCGCCCACGGCCACAGCAAGGGCGTGCTCGACCGCGTGCGCTGGGTCAAGCAGAACTACCCGCAGATCGACGTGATCGGCGGCAACATCGCCACCGGCGCCGCCGCGCTGGCCCTGGTGGAAGCCGGTGCCGACGCGGTCAAGGTCGGCATCGGCCCGGGCTCGATCTGCACCACCCGCATCGTGGCCGGCGTGGGCGTGCCGCAGATCATGGCGATCGACAACGTGGCCACCGCGTTGCGGGGCACTGGCGTGCCGATGATCGCCGACGGCGGCATCCGCTACAGCGGTGACATCGCCAAGGCCATCGCGGCCGGCGCCAACACCGTGATGATGGGCGGCATGTTCGCCGGCACCGAAGAGGCGCCGGGCGAGATCGTGCTGTACCAGGGCCGCAGCTACAAGAGCTACCGCGGCATGGGCTCGATCGGCGCCATGCAGCAGGGCAGCGCCGACCGCTACTTCCAGGAAAGCAGCACCGGCAACCCCAATGCCGACAAGCTGGTGCCCGAGGGCATCGAAGGCCGTGTGCCCTACAAGGGCTCGGTGGTCTCCATCATCTTCCAGATGGCCGGCGGCCTGCGCGCGGCCATGGGCTACTGCGGTTGCCCGAGCATCGAGGACATGCGCGACAAGGCCGAATTCGTCGAGATCACCTCGGCCGGCATCCGCGAAAGCCACGTGCACGACGTGCAGATCACCAAGGAAGCCCCGAACTACCGGGCGGAGTGAAACCCACCGCCCAGCAGGCCGTCCAGCGAGACGGCCTTTTTCTTTTTCTCGCCGCACCCACCTACACCCCATGCAGCACCAGAAAATCCTCATCCTCGATTTCGGTTCCCAGGTCACCCAGCTGATTGCCCGCCGCGTGCGCGAAGCCCACGTGTACTGCGAAGTGCACCCCTGCGACGTCAGCAGCGAGTGGGTGCGCGAGTTCGCCGCCGACGGCCAGCTCAAGGGCGTGATCCTCTCCGGCAGCCACGCCAGCGTGTACGAGGTGGACGACAAGGCGCCCGAGGCGGTGTACGAGCTGGGCATTCCCGTGCTGGGCATCTGCTACGGCATGCAGACCATGGCGCAGCAGCTGGGTGGCAAGGTGGAAGGCTCGCACACGCGCGAGTTCGGCTACGCCGAAGTGCGCGCCCGGGGCCACACGGCGCTGCTCAAGAACATCGCCGACTTCACCACCCCCGAAGGCCACGGCATGCTCAAGGTGTGGATGAGCCACGGCGACAAGGTCACCGAGCTGCCCCCGGGCTTCAAGCTCATGGCCAGCACGGCGAGCTGCCCGATCGCCGGCATGGCCGACGAGGAGCGCCGCTTCTACGCGGTGCAGTTCCACCCCGAGGTCACGCACACCGTGCAGGGCCGGGCGCTGCTGGAGCGCTTCGTGCTCGAGATCTGCGGCACCAACCCCGACTGGGTGATGCGCGACCACATCGCCGAGGCGGTGGAGAAAATCCGCCAGCAGGTGGGCGACGAAGAGGTCATTCTGGGCCTGTCCGGCGGCGTCGATTCCTCCGTGGCGGCTGCGCTGATCCACCGCGCCATCGGCGACCAGCTCACCTGCGTCTTCGTCGACCACGGCCTGCTGCGCCTGAACGAAGGGGACATGGTGATGGACATGTTCGTCGGCAAGCTGCACGCCAAGGTGATCCGGGTGGACGCGGCCGACCAGTTCCTCGGCCACCTCGCCGGCGTGAGCGATCCGGAGGCCAAGCGCAAGATCATCGGCCGCGAATTCGTCGAGGTGTTCAAGGCGGAAGCCGCCAAACTCATTTCAAGTGGTGCTTCAACAAAAGGCGCCAAGTGGTTGGCACAAGGCACTATTTACCCGGATGTGATCGAATCCGGTGGGGCCAAGAGCAAGAAGGCCGTGACCATCAAGAGCCACCACAACGTGGGTGGCCTGCCCGAGCAACTGGGCCTGAAACTGCTCGAACCCCTGCGCGACCTGTTCAAGGACGAGGTGCGCGAATTGGGCGTGGCGCTGGGCCTGCCGCACGACATGGTCTACCGCCACCCGTTCCCGGGGCCGGGCCTGGGCGTGCGCATCCTGGGCGAAGTCAAGAAGGATTACGCCGACCTGCTGCGCCGGGCCGACGCCATCTTCATCGAGGAACTGCGCTCCACCGTCGACCCGCACAGCGGCAAGACCTGGTACGAGCTCACCAGCCAGGCCTTCACCGTGTTCCTGCCGGTCAAGAGCGTGGGCGTGATGGGCGATGGCCGCACCTACGACTACGTGGTGGCGCTGCGCGCGGTGCAGACCAGCGACTTCATGACCGCCGACTGGGCCGAGCTGCCCTACGCGCTGCTCAAGAAGGTCAGCGGCCGCATCATCAACGAGGTGCGCGGCATCAACCGCGTGACCTACGACGTGAGCTCCAAACCGCCAGCGACCATCGAGTGGGAGTAAGCGTCGTCGCCAACGCCGCCCCCGAATGGAGGCGGCGATGCGACGCCTGGGTGCTCAGGCCGACACCCCATCGTGGCTCAGGGACTCGAGGGCTTCCTTCTCGATGTCGTGGTCGTAGAGCGATTTGCGCAGCGTGGCGGAGTTCGCGATCTCCCGATCGCGCTGGCCCAGGTCCGCGTACTTGGAGTCGTAGCGCATGCCGTTCTTGCGGGCCTCCGCCTGCACCATGGACGTGCGCGGGCGGCGCAGCGCCTCGTAGCGCTTGAGCGCGTCCTTCACGGAGCGGCCTTCGGCGCAGGTCTGCAGCAGAACGGCCAAGGCCGTGCCGTCTTCGATGGCCTGGTTCGCGCCCTGGCCCAGGTGGGGCAGCATGGGGTGGGCGGCATCGCCCAGCAGTGCCAGGCGTCCGTTCACCCATTGGCCCAGCGGCTTGCGGTCGTAGAGGCCCCACCAGAAGCAGGTCTCCACCTTGTCCAGCAGGCCGGTCACGCGGGGATCCCAGCCGGTGAACGAGGCGGCGAGTTCGTCGCGGTCGCCGATGGCGGACCAGGACTCGGCGGTCTCGCTGGTCGTCGGCACGAAGCCGACGTAGTTCACCAGTTCGCCACCGCGGACGGGAAACACCATGAAGTGCTTGCCATCGCCCATCCAGACCTGGTGCGCCTCGCGCCGCCACTCGGGGAGCTTGTCCGCGGAGATCAGGCCCCGGTACGCCCGGAAGCCGGCGTACTCTGGGGCGGACGGCTCGACGACGTGCTTCTGCAAGACCGAGTTGATGCCGTCGGCGGCGATCACCACATCGGCGTTCGCCACATGGCCGTTCTCGAAGACCAGGCGGGCGCCGTGCTCGTCCTGGCTGAAGTCGACGCACCGATGGCCGGTGTGGATCGAGCTGGGTGGGAGCGCGTCGGCCAGCACCTTCAGGATGTCGGCCCTGTGCATGCCGTACATGCCGCTCCAGCCACTGGAGTCTGTGGTCAGGATCTTGCCCACGACCGTGCCGTCCATGCGGTAGTACTCGGACCCGGCGCCGACCTTGGCGCCCACGCGGGCGAGGGCATCGCCCAGGCCCATGCGCTCCAGTTGCCTCAGGCTGTTGGGGTAGATGAAGATGCCCGCACCGACCTCTCGCAACACGCCCGACTGTTCGTACACCGCGACGCTGATCCCCCGATGGCGCAACGCGACCGCGGCGGCGAGACCGCCGATGCCACCGCCCACGATGGCCACATGAATACCCTTTGACATCACAACCGCTTTCATTTGGTGTTCTTGGACGCCGGGCCGAGCAACTCGCTGACGGCCCGGTACTCGTTGGTGATTTCTTCGGAAAGGGCCCTGGCGGAGCCCCATTCCTGCACGATCCCCGCCGGCAGCAGCTGCGCCGAGATGCTGGCGTTGCGGGCGACCTCTTCCAGGGCGGGGACGATCTTGTCGAGCACGTCCTTGGGAACGCCGGCGGGCATGAAGAAACCGAACCACACGCCCAGAAGGTCGGCCTTGTAGCCCGCCTGGCGCAGCGTGGGCACGTTGGGGAACTCGGGGAAGGGCGAAGAGATGGCCAGGGCGCGCAGCGCGCCGGTGCGCATGTGGGCGCTGACCGCACCCAGCGCCAGAACGACGGCATCGATGTGGCCGCCGAGCAGGTCGGTGACGGCGGGTGCCGCGCCCTTGTAGTTCACGGAACTCAGCGAGGCGCCGGTGGCCGCGTTCATCAACTGCACGCTGATCTCGCCGACGGAGCCGGGACCGGCGTTGCCGATGCGGATGCCGTGGGCGCTCTTGGGCGCCTGCTCGATCATTTCCTTCACGGTCTTGAAGGGCGCGTCCTTGTAGGTCACCAGCACCGAAGGGCTGCGGGTGGTCAAGGCCAGAGGCACGAGGTCCTTCAAGGGATCGTAGTTGGCGGCATCCGGTTCGATCACGCGCCGGATGGTCAGCGGGCTGTTCTGCGCGTAGAGCAGGGTGTAGCCGTCCTTGGGCGCGCGGATGACGGATTGGGTGCCCAGGGAACCGCCGGCACCGGGGCGGTTCGCCACCGTCACCGCGGTGCCCAGCAACCTCGAAAGCTCCTGCCCCATCAGGCGCGCGGCCCGGTCCGCCGCATCGCCCGCGGCCAGCGGCGTCACCAGGTTGATGGGCATGCGGGGATAGTCGTTCGCACGCGCGAGGAGGGGGACCGCCAGCAGCGGCGCGATGCCTAGAAGTTGTCGTCTCTTGATCATGGTTGGGCGCTCTGAAAGTTGGGGGAGCCTGCCCCGTGCCCACCTGGTCGGGCGAGGCATCGGAACAGCCAGCGAATTCTGTCGACAGGGCCGTTCCGAAGCAATGCGGTTTTGCGCATTGCGCAATAATGCGACCATGACCGACGCCCAACGATCGCACCCGCGCGATTTCATCGCGTCCCTGGAGAAGGGACTGAAGGTCCTGCTCTGCTTCGAGCGCAAGCACGCCAAGCTGAACCTGTCCGAAGTGGCGCGCCTGACGGGTTACACACCGGCCACGGCGCGCCGGCTTCTGCTGACGCTGCACGAACTCGACTACCTGCACAGCGATGGCAAACGCTTCTGGGTGGCGCCGCGCACCTTGCTGCTGGCCAGGTCGTACCTCATGTCGAGACCGGCGCCCCAGGTGGCGCAGCCGGTGCTCGACAAGCTGGCCGATCGCACGCGCCAGTCCGCCTCGCTGGGCTTGCTGCTGGACCACGAGGTCCTCATCATTGCCAGGTCCACGGGCCGGCGCACGCTGTCGACCGGGCTGGGCATCGGGTCGCGCCTGCCGGCTTTCTGCTCCGCGCTGGGTCGGGCGGTGCTGTCGACGCTGCCCCGCGAGGACGTGGTGAGCTACCTCGCGACCACCCCCCTGGACCCCTGGACACCGAAGACGGTGCAGGACATCGCCTCCGCGACGGGCCAGGTGGAGCATTGCCGGACCTTCGGATGGGCCGAGTGCGACGAAGAGCTGGAGCTGGGCGTGCGCTCCATCGCGGTGCCGATCTCCAGCATCTCGGACAAGACGATCGCCGCGGTGAGCCTGTCGGTGCGCGCGGAGCGGATGTCGATGGAAGCCTTTCGGGCCGCGCACCTGGCCGCGATCCGGGAAGCCAGGGACGAGCTGAGGGCGACGGTGACCTTCGATTGAGCCCGGCGCCGTCAGGGCGCCGTCAAACGGTCCAGCAGGCGGTCGAGGGCCAGTCGGTAGTCCGCCTGCAGGGCCTGGGCCCGCTTCGGATCGCCGTGGGCCGAGGCCAGGGCCAGGCCGCTGCCATGGGCATGGTCCACCAGCACGTCGCGCCACAGGTCGGGCTCGGCCGTGATCTGCGCCAGCAGCAGGCCCAGGCGATCGGTGATCTGGCGCGTCACCCCGGCAAAGGCCTCCGGCGTGGCGAAGATGGCCAGTGTCAGTTGCGGATGGCGGCCCACGGCGCCGTGGTAGCGGGTCAGGATCGCCTGCAGGTCTGCCCGAGGGGCGGCCAGCCCTGGCGCACCCTCCAGCACCTCGGCATACACGCGATCCGACAGCGCCCGCAGCAGCCCGGCGTGGTTCTCCACGTGGTGGTAGAGGCTCATCGGCGTGACGCCCAGCCGCGTGGCCAGGGCGCGCATCGTCAAGCCTTGCCCACCGCTTTCATCCAGCAGCGCCAGCGCCGCCGTCAGGATGTCGTCGCGGGCCACCCCCGTCCCCTGGGCCGGGCGCCCCCGTGGTCGGTTCATGGGGCGAGCCGGTAGGTGGATTGCACCAGGCCGGAAGGAAAGCTGCGGCTGGCCACCAGGCGCCAGGCCACGTCCTGTGCCAACGCGCCGAACAGCGGCCTTCCCGACCCGATCAGCACAGGGACCGTGGTGACCACCATGTCGGCGATCAAACCCTCGCGCAGGAAGGACTGCACCACCTGCCCTCCATCCACATAGACCCGGCGCACGTTCTGCTCGGCCAGGTGCTCCATCGCGTCCCGGGGCGCGAGGCTGGAGAAGCGGACCTTGCCCTTCAGCGCTTCGGGCACGGGCGCGTCAGCCAACTGCCTGGAGAGCACCATGACGGGCCGGTCGTAGGGCCAGGTGTCGAAGCTCAGTGCCTTTTCGAAGCTGCCCCGGCCCATCACGATCATCTCCTTGTCGGCGATGAACGCGGTGTAGCCGTGGTCCTCGGCGGGATCGTCGCGTTGCAGCAGCCAGTCGATGTCGCCGTCCTGGCGCGCGATGAAGCCGTCCAGGCTGGTGGCGATGAAAACGTGTGCGGTGGTCATTCGGTGTCCTTATTTATACATCGTATATTATTGTCCGGACACGGATCGGACACAAGGCACACCCTCACCGGTCTGGGCCCACCCCCGTCAGGTGACCGACGTCCACGATGTACATCTGCCGACCTTCCCCGTGCACCGAGTCGATGCAGACCTGGCGGCCGTCCCGGCTCCAGCGCGGATGCAGGTCGCAGCGGTTCTCCTTGCTCAGGGCCGGGTCCGCGTGGAACGAGCCCAGGTCGTGGCGCGCGCCGGTCTGCATGTCGTAGAGGAACAGGATCCGCTCGTGCGTGCGCGCGTCCGGGTAGGTGTCGCTCAACAACCAGCGGTCGTCCACCGGCGAGAAGGTCATGTGGCCGTTCTCCGTCAGCACGTCGCGCCCGACCACCTGCACCGCACCGCCCTCGGCGTCGTCGTACAGGTGGTAGTGGATCTCGCCGGCATGCGGCCCCCACACGATGACCTGGCGGTCGTTGCGCCACAGCGGGTGCGAGATCTGGTACTCGGACTTCTCGTAGTCGAAGGTGCCCACGGCGCTGGGGTCGAAGGCTTCGTCCAGTTGCGGCAGCGGGTGGTCCGAGCACTCCAGCAGCCGCATGCCGCTGCCGTCGGGGTTCATGGTGATCAGGCGGTGGAGGAAGCAGGTCTCGTCCTTGATCCGCTCGGTCCAGCGGTGCAGGAAGAGCACGCGCGTGGACGAGGGATTGACCTCGATGTGGCTGACCCAGTGGATGGCCTTGTCCATCGATGGCTTCGGATGGAAGTCGCGCAGCTGCCGGTAGCTCACCAGCAGGCGCGATTCGCCCGTCGCCAGATCCATGCGGTGGATGCCATCCTCGGCCGGGGCCCGTGGCAGTTCGAAGGGGGCGCCCGGCTCGCTGTAGCCGATGGTCTCGTGGGTGAGGTAGAGCCGGCGGTAGTCCACGCACAGGGCGTAGCGGCTGTCCGGCGCCACGACGTAGACCGGCAGCGGCAGGCTGCGCCGCTCGCCGGTGTCGGCATCGAGGATGATGGCGCCGAAGTGGGGGTAGCGGGCGTCAGCGTCAGTGGTCCTCACGTTGTAGATCAGCTGGCGCCCGCCCAGGCCGTCCAGCCATTGCAGCTGGCTGCCCATCTGCCAGTTCCAGGCGCGGGTGCGATCGAGCTCGCGGAATCGCGCCCCCTCCTGCAGATCGAAATAGCCGATCCCGGCCTCCAGCGTGGGCGTGAGCGGTGCGTCCTTGAACGGCACCTGCTGCGCCAGCAGGTAGCGGCCGCCGCGGTGCCAGTTGCTCTTGTTGTAGTAGCCAAAAAAGTAATGCTGGTCGGTCGATCCGACCCGGCGCACCGCGCAGGGTGCCTGCGGATGGCTCGTCATTCGGCCACCAGCTTCGCTTTGTCGATGATGCCGTCCCAGCGCTGTTTCTCGGCCGCGACGAAGCGGGTGGCCGCCTCGCGGGTGTTGGCCACGGGCGTCATGCCTTGCGCGGCCAGCGCCTGCGTGAACGCCGGCGAGGAGACGATGGCCCGGATGTCGTTGCTCAGCTTGTTCGCCAGCGCATCCGGCACCTGGGCACCGACGGCCACCGTGGTCCAGGAGGTCGCGAGAAACCCCGGGATGGCGGCTTCCGCCACGGTGGGCACGTCGGGCAGGGCCGGGGAACGGGTCTTGCCCGTGACAGCCAGCGCCTTCAGCCGGCCGTTGCGCACATGGGCCAGCACGGTGGGCGGGTTTTCGAACATGAGCTGGATCTGCCCGCCCATCAGGTCGTTCAACGCGGCGGAACTCCCCTTGTAGGCGACGTGGGTCATGGGCATCTCGGCCGAGGCCTTGAACAGCTCGCCGATCATGTGCACGGACGACCCCACGCCCGCCGAGCCGAAGTTGAGCGCGTCGGGCGACTTGCGGCCCAGGGCGATCAGCGACTTCAGGTCCGTCACGGCCAGCGCTTCATTGGCCACCACCACATGCGGCATTTCCGCCAGGATGGTCAGCACCTTGAAGTCGGTGGCGGGGTTGTAGGGCAGCTTCCTGTACACGCCATAGGTGGCATGCAGGCCAATGGAGCCGAGCATCAGCGTGTAGCCATCGGGGGGCGCGTCGACCACCGCCTTGCCGCCGATGTGTCCGCCGGCACCGGGCCGGTTTTCCACGACCACGGACTGCTTGTAGAGCTTGCCCAGGTGGTCGGCTAGCAGCCGCCCCTGCACGTCGGAACTGCCGCCGGCCGTGAACGGCACGATGATGCGGATGGGGCGGTTCGGGAAGTCCTGTGCCCCGGCGGTGCCGGCCAGCGGGCCGAGGGCCAGGGCCGCCAGGCCGGCGGCGGCGAGGGTGCGGCGGGGAATGCGGGTGGTCATGGATGGTGCTCCTGTGAGGGCCCTCGGGGTGGGGCCTGGGAGAAAGTCTAGGGATCGGGCATCATTCCGAATAATTCATTCTTGCGAGCACCCTATGCACTGCTGGTATAGGGTGGATCTGACGCCCCGCCATGCCAAGACCCCTCAATTTCCGCGAAATCGAAGCCTTCCGCGCCGTCATGCAGACCGGCACCACCACGGCCGCGGCCGCCGTGCTCAACACCACCCAGCCCTCGGTCAGCCGCCTGTTGTCCCAGGTCGGCATGGCCACCGGCCTCAAGTTGTTCGACCACACCAAGGGCCGGTTGGTGCCCACCAAGGAGGCGAGGGAGCTGTTCGATTTCGTGCAGCGCCAGTTCCTGGGCCTGGACCGGGTGGAGCAGCATGTGGCCCAGCTGCGCAAGTCCGGCTCCGGTTCGCTGCGCATCGGCTGCACGCCCGCGCTGGGCCTCAGTGTTCTGCCGCGCGTCATCGGCGAGTTCTGCCGGCGCCACCCGCACGCGCATGTGGACCTGCAGACCACCAGCGCCCACCAGCTGCGCGAGGGCCTGCTGCACGGGAACTTCGACGCCGTGCTGTCCACGGCCGCCCAGGCCCACCCCGAGCTGGACGGCACCGTGCTGCATCAGGCCCCGATGGTGTGCGTGATGCCGCCGGGCCATGCGCTGGCCCAGCGGCCGCGCGTGCATGTGCGCGACCTGAAAGGGCAATCCTTGCTCACCCTGAACGCCGACGACGAATCGCAGGTCCAGGTCCAGCGCCTGCTGCAGGCGCACGGGGTGGACGTCGCCGCGCGGGTGGCCACCAGCTACTCGTTCACCATCTGCCTGATGGCCGCCGAGGGGGCGGGCATCGGCATCGTGAACCCCTATGTGGCTTCGGTGTTCGCGCGGGACTTGCACGTGGCGCCCCTCGCGCCGCGTTGCCCTGTGCAGGTGCTGATGGCTTACCCGCAGCACGTCAGCCGCTCTCGAATGACCGAAGAGTTCACGGGCCTGATGGTGGCCGATCTGCAGAAATTTCCTCGTGGTTGACGCCGGCCTCAGGCCGAGTCGCGCAGCACGAGTTCGAAAGGCAATTCGACATTGCGGCCCCCCTCGGCCGCCTCGGCACCGTTCAGCCGGCCGATGAGCAGCTCGGCGGCCATGCGGCCGATCGACAGCTCGGATCGGCGCACCGTGGTCAAGGGCGGCTGCAGCAACTGGGCCGCGGGAATGTCATCGAAGCCCGCCACGGCCACGTCCTCGGGAATGCGCCGCCCCGCCGCGCGCAGGGCCGACATGGCGCCGATGGCCAGCAGGTCGTTGGCGGCGAAGACGGCGCTGCAGCGGAAGTCGCCGCCCGCCAGTTCGGCCACCATCGCGCGCGCACCGGCGGCCTGGGTGAAGTCGTCGGCGGCGATGGTGCGGGCCGTCAGCCCCGCCTGCCGCATGGCGGCCCGAAAGCCGCGCTGCCGCTGCGCGCCCGGGCCCAGCGGGGCGGACAGCAGGGCGATGCGCCGGTGGCCCTTGTCGATCAGGGTCTGCGTCATGGCCTGCGCCGCCGCCGCGTTGTTGATGTAGAGCTTGTCGATGGTGCGCGATGGTTTGTGCGCCTGGCTTTCGATCTGCACCACGGCCAGGCGTCCCCGCGTGGCCTTCAGCAGCTCGGTTTCCTGCACGTGGAAGAACACTGCCATCACGCCGTCCACATGCCCCTGCGACAGCCATTGCAGCGCCCGCTGCTCGCGCTCGGGCGTGCCGTCGGTGTCGAAGATCATGGTGTCGTAGCCCGCCGCATCGGCGGCGGACTGGAAGCCGCGGATCAGGGCCGGATAGGTCGGGTTCGTGATGTCGGGAACGATGCAGGCCAGCGTGAGCGTGCGCGCGGACTGCAGGTTGCGGGCCATGCGGTTGGGCACGTAGCCGAGCCGCCTGGCCGCTTCCTGGATGCGTTCGCGCGCCTCCGCCGACACGGTGGACGGCTCCACGCCGTTGAGCACCAGGGACACGGAGGTTTGCGACAGGCCGGTGGCCTGCGCAATGTCGCGCTGCGTCGGCCGTTTCTGGGGAGCCGCAGGCGCTGACGGGCCGTTCTTGGGCTTCTTCATGTTGGGTTGCCATCCATAATGCTCGTAGCCATTTTTGCACGCCATTCCCCATGAACCTTTCGCGCCGCGCATTCGCTCTTTCGGGCATGGGGGCGGCTTCGCTCGCCGCGATGCCGCGCGGGGTGGCTCAGGCGCGCGCGCACCCGCTCACCGTGCTGGTGGCGCAACCCGCCGGCGGCGTGACCGATGCCTTCGCCCGCGCCGTGGCCCCCGCGCTGGGCCGGGGGCTCGGGCGCGCCGCGGTGGTAGAGAACGTCACCGGCGCCAGTGGCTCCATCGCCGCCAACCGCCTGCTGGCGGCCGCGCGCGACGGCTCCACGCTCTTCATCGGGTCGCCCTCCGAGACCGTGCTGGCGCCGCTCACGCTGCGCGCCGTCCGCTACAAGCCCTCAGACTTTCGCCTGCTGGGCCTGGTCAACGATTCGCCGCTGGCGCTGTACGCGCGCACCGACCTGCCGGCCAACAACCTGGACGAGCTCGTGGCCCTGGCGCGCCAGGGTGGCGAGCGGCCCATGAGCTATGGCAGCACGGGGCAGGGCTCGCTGTTCCACCTCGTGACGGAGCGGCTGTTGTCCAGCGCTGGCATCCAGGCCACGCACGTGCCTTACCGCGGCGGCATGCCCATGCTGGCCGATCTGCGCAGCGGCGCCATCGATTTCACGGTGCTGCCCGTGGACGCCTTGCTGGGCAGCCTGGTGGCCGATGGCCGCATGAAGGTGCTGGGTGTGTTGTCCGCGCAGCGGCTGGACCGGTTCCCCACCGCCGCGACCTTCGACGAAAGCCGGCTGGCGCCCGACGTGGGCCATCCCAGCATCTGGGTGGGCGTGCTCGTGCCCGCCGCGATGGATGAAGACCTCAGCGCGCGCCTGCACCGCGTCGTCGTGGAGGCGCTGGGCAGCGCGGACGTGGGCCAGGCCGTGCGGGCCGTCGGCGGGCGTGTGCCACCCCGCATGTCGCTGCCGGAGGCCGCGCGCTTCTACGCGGCCGACACCATGAAGCTGCAGGCCCTGGCCCAGGCCGCGCGCGTGAAGCCCCTGTAACGGTCGAGAACCCGCTTCCGTTGGCTGGGGGGGCCGCCGGCCGCCCTGGATGGGCATTTGCAAACGAAGGTGATATTCTGCGACAGGCTGTGTCAGGGGACCCCGGCGGCCGGGATCCCCGTGACTTCCAGTGCCTGAGGAGGGACGCGGAATGTCGATCGAATACACCTTCACACCGTACGGCACGATCCAGATCCAGTGTGGACGGGACTGGATCGAAGTGAAGCTCCCCGGTGGCGGCGATGGCGGGGGCAGCGCCAAACCCAGCCCTGCCGCCAGCCCGGCCCCCGCGCCCTCGCCGGTGGCATCCCCCTCGCCACCAC
>NZ_JBYTAE010000059.1:0-40756 GCF_058787875.1 Hydrogenophaga sp. FW305-3-2-15-A-LB1
TCCTCCTTTACCCCGCTGCGCAGAGCGCCCGGCACTCGCGAGCCGCAGCGCAGCGTGGGGTGCGGTGGGGGAGGTGTTCGACCGTCCGCGTGCCACAGAGGGGGAGGTCACCGGGTGTCCGGCGCAGCGGCGTAAAGGAGGAGGGGCGGCGAAGCCGCCCCGGGGGACAGCCGCGGAGCCGGGCACCCGGTGGCCTCCCCCGTTCGCGCCGGAAACCAAGAAAGGCGCGTGAACCCTCAGTTCGCCACCGTGAAGCGCTGGCGGGTGTGTTTCGGGTTTTCGATCTCGTCCACGATCGCCACCGCCAGATCGGCCACCGAAATGCCCGACGGCTGATCGCCCGAACCCGGCAACGGCCGGTCGCCGCCCGTGCGGTATTGGCCGGTGCGTTCGCCCGGTGCGAGGAGGATCGGGGGCGAGAGGAAAGTCCAGGCCAGCGCGGTCTCGCTGCGCAACCGCGTGAGCAGGTCGCGCGCGGCCAGTGCACCTTGTTTCCATTCGGCCGGGAACTCGGGCGTGTCCACCAGCTGCTGGCCAGGCGCCACTTCCAGGCTGCCGGCACCGCCGACCGCCAGCACCCGCTGCACGCCGGCCTGCTTCGCACCGGCGAGGATGCCGTCGTAACCCAGGCCGAACAGGCGGTAGATCTCAGGCTCGCTCCAGCCCGGGTTGTAGGCGCTCACGATGGCGCCGTGGCCGGCCACGGCCCGGGCCACCTGCGCGGCGTCGGTCACGTCGGTCTTCACCACCTGCAGCCGGGGCTGGGCGGCCAGCTTGTCGGGGTGGCGGGCGAGGGCGGTCACGCTGTGGCCGCGCGAAAGCAGTTCGGTGAGCACGGCGCTGCCGACGAAACCGGTGGCACCGATGAGGGCGATCTTCATGACGGGACTCCTGAAAAGGTTGGGATGGATCTAGTGTCCTGGCTACACGAAAAGCGCGGTAGGCGGCAAAATCCGCTTTCTTCTTGTAGAAAATCTAATCAATGAGCAGCGAAACCACCGCCTGGACCGACAAGCTCAAACGCATGGCGCTGTTCGCGGAGATCGTGGACAGCGGCTCGCTGAGCGCCGCCGCTCGCCGCCTGGGCAGCACACCCTCGGCCGTGAGCCAGCAGCTGCGCCTGCTCGAAGAGGCCCTGGGACTGGTGCTGCTGCACCGCTCCACCCGCCGCCTCACGCTCACCGAGGCCGGTGAGCGTTATTACCCCGCCTGCGCCGCCATGGTCGCCCAGGCCCGCAGTGCCGACCAGGCGCTGGAGCGCCTGCGCGACGAACCCGAGGGCGAGCTGCGCCTGGCCGCGCCGATCGGCTTCGGCGAGCTGCTGGCCAGCGCGCTCGAACCGCTGCGCCGCCACCCCCGGCTGCGGCTGCACCTGCTGCTGGACGACACGCCCATCGACCTCATCGGCGAGCGGGTGGACCTTGCGCTGCGCATAGGCCGCTTCACCGATTCTTCCCTGGTCGCGCGCCGCCTGGGGGAACTCCAGCGCCAGCTCTGCGCCGCGCCGCGTTACCTGGCCGAACGCGGCTGGCCGCGCCACCCAGGCGAACTCGCCGGGCACGACTGGCTGGGCCTGCCGCCGCGCGGCACGGCGGTGGACACGCTGAGCTTCCAGGGCCCGCAAGGCGAGCGCGAAGAGGTGCGCGTCGAAGCGCGCCTGCTGGCCTCGCAGGTGACCGCGCTGCAGGCCATGGCGCTGGCGGGATGGGGTCTGTACGTGGGCATGGCCGACGACGTGCGCCAGGCCCAGGCCGAAGGTCGGCTTGCGCCCGTGCTGCCGGACTGGCGGCTGGAGCCGGCGGCGGTGTTTGCGGTCACGCCCCGGCGCGGCGAACAACCGGCCAAGGTGCGCCATGCGCTGCAGGCCCTGCAGCAGCACTTCGCGGCCCGGCCGGGCTGAGCGCCTCTTACAGCGCGGCGAGCTTCGCCATGCCCCAGGCGACCACGCCCACCTGCACCAGGTTGAGCAGGATGCCCGCCATGTGCAGGCGCCGGAAACTCGGGATGGCGGAGGCGTCTCCGCCCGCGATCCGTTCCCGCAGCGCGTCCATGCGCGGGACGACCCAGCGGCGCACCGCGAAGACAAAGGCCGCCACACCGCCCATGGCCAGCCCCACCGCGACGCGGCCCACCGCCAGCTGGCCCAGGCCCCCGAGGCTGGCGGCGACCACCACCACCGAGTAGTAGTAGTTGAACAAGCCCCGGACGAAACGCGCGTCCTGCGGCGTGTCGTGTTTCAGGATGAGCAGTGGCGGCGACGCAAAGGTGAAGAACACCATGGGAAAGATCAGCGCGACCAGCGACAGCAGCACGACAGCCTTGGACAGCATGGGGTTCTCCTTGCCGCGGTGGTCTCGGCTGGGGCGCCGCGGGCCATGGGGGCCGGCTGATGCTCATCCGCCAAACTGACGGATGACTTACATCGCACGGCCACCTGTCCGCTGCGGTGCTTGCCGCCACGGGCCTCAGAGCGGTGCGTCGCTGGAAGGGGTCTTCGTGCTGTGGGTGAGGCCCATGTGGATCCCGCTGCCGGCATGGGACCACAGCCGCTTCGCCAGTTCTTTCGAGTGCCGTTGGGCCGCCCGGTCCTTCAGGGCCGACAGCGCCATCAACAGGTCGAGGGGCCCTTTTTGGGCGGCCTCCTTCAGCCCCTCCTGCCAGTCGCTCGGCAGCGGCACGCCACGGGACCTGAAGTGGACTTGAATCCACTGGCGGGCTTTCTCCGTGTCTCGGTGGATGGCCTGGCGCAGGGCGGCCACACCCATGCGGCTCAAGGCCTGAAGCGACTTCACAAGGCCCTTGTACGAGCCTGCCGCGATCTCTGGATGGAGCGCCCGCATTTTCTGCAGTTCGGCGGCGCCCGCGATCTTTTGCGACCGCAGGAACTTGGCCGACCAGAAGGGATTGCCCGTGGCGTGGCCCCTTTTCAGCTGGTCGAGCTCGGTCTGGATCGCCTGGATGTTCTTGGCGCGGGCGGTCTTGTTGGGCCACGCCAGCGCGGCGCGGTAGAAATCGAGCCGGTTCGGGTCCAGCGGGTGGCCCAGCCTCGGTGTCGACGTCGCCACGCCGTGATGTTGGGCGAGCTTCTCCAGGCGAAAGAACGCCTGCAGATGGGTGACGCAGCCGGATGCGTCGGGCGCGGCTTCCGCGCGCTCCCTGGCGGTGTGCAGCTGCGCCTCGAGGCAGGCCAGGGCGGTCTTGCGCTGGCGAGGGTCGCGGCTCTGGAGCGCCTTCTCCAAGGCCCCAGGGGCGCTGTACAGCGCGGCCTGGTGCGTGGGGTCCGCCGACGCCAGCGACAACTTCCCAAGCGAGGTGGAGGACAGGTTCAAAGGGGAGAGGGGGCTGCCCAGGCAACGCTCGAACAGGTACCGGATGAACGCGCCTTCATCGTTCAGGCGGTAGCCCTTAAAACCGAACACACCACCGCCTTCGCCGGCACCGATCGTCCAGGTGTCCAGTTTCTGCCCCGACAGTTGTCGGGCCATCGCCAGCGCGTGCTGGACGTCCGGGTCCTCCACGGAGCGGCCCGCCGTTTCGCAGCGCAGGCGGAGCTCGCGCAAGGCCGCGAGGCGGCAGAGGGCCTCGGGAAAGCCGCCACCCGTGGGGTAGGCATGCAGTGAGGCTACCACCTTGGACAGGGTCTGGCCCCGCAGTTTTTCGGACACGGACAGGAATTGCTGCAGCAACCGCAGCACGGCATCCACGTTGCGTGCATCCATGTCGTGGAGGGAGGTGATGCCCAGCGCGGCATAGAACGCCTCGCCTTCTGAAGGCATGCCCTCGACGGTGGCTTCCACGAGCGCCTGCACGTGCGGCACGAGCTGGCGTTTGCCGGCCGCATCGCTGGCCTGGCAGATGGACATGAACGACGCCAGCGTGTCGGTCTGCAAGGGCGCGGTCCGAGCGTGCCCTTGCAGGACGGTCAGAAAGCCGCCCGCGTCCCGCGGCGAGATGCCGTAGCCGTTCTGAAGGACCTGCTGGTACTTGACGTTGGCGAAATCGTGGTCGTCGCGCAGGCATATTTCGATGTTGCGCCACTGGCCGCCGGCGATCCAGCCGGCGACGGTGGCGCGCGCCTGCGCCTCCTGTTTCGCCTCGTGGCGGCGGGTCTGCAGCAGGTCCCAGGCGTCTTGCGGCGTGTTCATCACCTCGTGGGTGTGCACACACAGGCGGCGCAGGAAGGGCTGGAAGCCCTCATCGTTCCAGTGCCGGTGGATGAGCCGCGGGGTCAGGGACGATTGGCGAAGGTCCCCCATGCCGGAGCCCGGCGCGAGGTGCCGGGTCCAGCGCGGTTGGACCGGCTCGGCCGGGCGGGCGATGTCCGTCGGCGCGTGGCCGAGGGCCTGCCACCGGTCCAGGGCCATCAGCTGGTCCCAGGCGGAAACGTCCGAACGCGCATGGAAGCGCCGCAGCGCCTCGGCCTCCGACGGGGAGCTGGCCTGCGAGCCCAGCTGCACGATGAGCCGGGTGAGCGGCTCGCGGTCGCCATGGATGGCCGCGTCGATCACCGAGGGCGAGAGGCCGAGGGCGATCAGCATCTGCCGGGTGCGGTGTTGTGTGGTTGGCGCCAGAAGCCGATCGACCAGGCTGCGCGCGATGGCCTGGATCGGGCGACCCTGGTCAGGGTCGGCCAGGCCCGGCATCGCGCCGGTCTTGCGGTCGTGGTGGGCCGCCACCGCGCGGCAGGCCTTGTCGTGGCGCTTCTGCTCAGCGGCCCTGACCTTGGCGCGAATGCCGTACCACAGCATGTAGCCGCCCGCGAGGAGGATGCCCACCAGGCCGGGGATGCCCATGGTGGCGGCGCCGAACAAGGCGCCGCCGCCCAGCGCGGTCAGCGCTGTGGCTGCCACGGCACCCCCCAGGCTGGTGCCGCCGTAGATGCCGCGGATCCAGCCGTGCAGGTCCAGCAGGTTGGCGTCCAGCCGTTTCAACTCCCGCCATTGGTGGCGGTGCTCCATCAGCTCCAGCAACTCGGGGCAATCCGCGCCGTGGGCTTCGAAGACGTTCTTGTCGAACCGCTCGGCCAACAGCAGCGTCTTGCGCTCGCGGCGGGCATCCATGCCCTCGCAGACGGCCTGCAGGATGTGGAGGACGCCCGTCACCATGTTCATGGAACCGGAGAGGTAGGGCAGGGCGACGGCGATGTCCTTGGCCGCGCCGGTCAGCGGCCCGCTGGTCGACAGGCCGCTGACCACGGCCGACGGGACGGTCTTGAGCAGGGAGAGCGAGCCGAAACCGACGTCGCGCACCCCGGCCAGCAGGCAGCGGGGGATGAGATGGCCCGGCTCCAGGCACTGCTTGAACGTCGCCGCGTGGGTGTCCGCCAGCGCCCGCAGTCTGGCCTGAGCTTCCTTGAGCAATGACAGGTCGCGCGGGTTCTGCGCGCCTGGAGGCCGTCGCAGGAACTCCGCCTCCAGGCCTGCCAGGGCCTGGAGGCCGGACGCCGCGCTCAGGTAGACGCGGCAGGCTTCCAGTTCCTGCTCGCGGCCCGCCAGCGCGCCGCGGATGCCGTCCCAGGTGATCTTGGTGTCGCCCGCCTGTCCCAGGCCGACGACCATCGCCGGCAGGTTGTGCAGCCCCGAATTCGGGTGCTCGGCGCCCGTCTGGAAATCGATGCCCGTCCCGAAGCCCGCGCCGACGGTGGCGTACAGCAGGACGCACCACACGGGGTAATAGTGTTGGGCGGAAACGAGGGGGTCGAGGTCGTCCTTCAGGGGGGTGAAGGCCACGCTCTGGAGGATGTCGGCCACCCGCTGCTGGACGTCGAGGGAGGGCCCCTCGGCCTGCAAAAAGGACGGCCGCAAGAGCTCGAGGGGAATCTGGCTGGCCTCCCAGGCGGAGTCGGAGGGCGACGATCCGTTGGCCGGGGAGTGGGCGTCTTCGATGAGCGTCCTCTCATCGGAGTCCACCGTCTGGTCGCCGAAGGGCAGAGGGAATGAATAGACCGGCAAGCAGGCGCTGATGGTGCTCAAAATGTCCTCCCTGTTTCAGTTTCGTGGGTGAAAGAACTGAAACAGGGAAGTGATCCGAATCTCTTGGGGGGTTCGGTCTGGCCACCTCGGGATTTCCCAGGGGAGGCGCCCCGGGCCGCCGAAAGGCCTCGTTCAGCCGCGCCGGCTCACCAGCACGATGCCCAGCGCCACGCCCACCAGCGCCACCACCAGCTGTGGCGTGAGCGGCTCGTTGAGCAGCACCACGCCGAACACCAGCGCGAACACCGGGGTGAGAAAGGTGAAGGTCGACATCTGCGTGGCGGGGTAGTGCCGCAGCAGCCACATCCAGGTGAGGTAGCTCGCGAAGGCGCCGACCACGGTCTGGATGCCCAGCGAACCCCAGGCGCGCGCCGAGTAGTCGAGCGACCACACCTCGCCCAGCGCGAGCGAGATGAAAGGCGCGACCACCGCCGTCACCGCCACCTGGTAGAACAGGGTTTTCTCCGCGCTCGCGCCCGAGAGCTTCGTGGCGCGGATGGTGAGCGTGGTCAGGCCCCAGAGCGTGCCGGCGGCCAGCGCCATCGCGTCGCCCAGCCACGCACCGGCCACCGGCGAGCCGTGCATGAAACCTTCGCTGAAGGCCAGCGCCACGGCGGCGAAGGCGATCACCAGGCCCACCCACTGGATGCGCCGCAGCCGCTCACCCGGCACCACGCGCGGCAGCAGCAGGGCCACCACGAAGGGGCTGGTGTAGAGGAACACCGTGAGGCGCGAGGCGCTGGTGTGCAGCAGCCCGAGGTAGATGAAGGCGAACTCGCCGGCGAACAGCGAACCCGCGAGCAGGCCGGCCTTGAGCGTGCCGTCGCGCGCGAACAGCGGCACACCGCGCGCCTGGCACCAGGCCCAGATGAGCACGGCCGCGCCCCAGAAGCGCAGCGAGGCCTGCCACAGCGGTGGCACCTCGGCCACGGTGTCCTTGATCAGGATCTGCTGGAAACCCCAGAAGGCGCAGCACACCACGAGCAGGGTGATGGCGAGGGAGTCGAGGTGGGTCTTGCGGTCGGCCGGTGAAGTCATGCCGGCGATTGTCGGCGCGCGCCGATGTCCCGGCTGTCGCGTGGGCTTCGTGCGGGGTCAGCCGGGCTGCGCGAGCCGGCGCAGCTGGTCCTTGAGCCGGCGCACCTCGGCCGCGCTCAGGGTGCCGAGCACCGCCGCCTCGTGCTCGCGCGCCTGCGCGATCAGCGGCGTCACCTTTTTCTGGCCGGCGGGGGTGATGTTAACCAGCGTGCGGCGCTGGTCGGCCGGGTCGTCGCGCAGCGCCACCCAGCCCTGGGCGGCCAGGCGCTGCACGAGCTTGGTCACGGTGGGTTGCTGGCTCAACACCTCGAACGCCAGCTGGCCCACCGGCATGGGTGGACGGCCGGTGAGCGTGGCCAGCACGCGCCATTCGATGCTGCTCAGGCCGGCGTCGCGCACCACGGCGTCGAAGTCCTTGAACAGCGCATGGTTGGCCTGCCCGAGCAGGTAGCCCAGGTAGTCGTCCGTGAAGCGCTCCGCCGTCATCGCCTTCAGAGCGGGTGCTCGGTGTAGAAGCGACCGCCGTGGAACAGCAGCGGCGAGGCCTCGGGCCGATGCCGGCAGCGCTCCACCTCGCCCACGAAGATCACGTGGTCGCCTTCGGCGTACTGGCTGCGGTTGAAGCACTCGAAGCTCGCGGCGGCGCCGTCGAGCAGCGGCGCGCCGCTGGCCCCGCTGGTGAAACCCACGCCGGCCCAGCGGTCGGTGTCGCGCGCGGCAAAGCGCTCGGCCAGCGACTGCTGGTCGGCCGCGAGCACGTTGATCGCGTAGTGCCGGCCATTGGAGAACGCGGCCATGGAGCCCGCCACGCGCGCCAGGCTCCAGAGCACCAGCGGCGGCGACAGCGAGACCGAGTTGAAGGAGTTGGCCGTCAGGCCCACGAGATCGCCGCTGTCGGTGCGCGCGGTCACGATGGTTACCCCGGTGGCGAACATGCCCAGCGAGGCGCGGAACTCGTGCGCCGAAAAGTCAGGGGGCCGGGCCTGGTGGCCGGCGGAGCGGGCTGGGGACATGGTTGGAATTTATATGAAAATTCATGAATAATGGCAACGCCGGCTGCAAGACCCTGACGCGGTCCGGCCCAAGACAAGGAAAGCCCATGCTGCAGGAGCGGACCGAACCCGCCTGGATCGATGCCTTCGAAACCGTGCTGCGCCGCTGCGCGGTGCAAACCGGCGATACGGTGGCCATTCTCGGCGAAAGCCAGAGCCGGCCCGTGCTGATGGAACTGGCGCGGCTCGCGGCGGCCCGCCTGGGGGCGCGCAGCTTCACGCTCACGCTGCCCTCGGTGTTCAGCACCGGCGAGCCGGTCTCGCGCTCCACCGGCGCCAGCCCAGCCCTGCAGCAACTGGCGCCGGTGATCTCCGCGCTGTCGGGTTGCACGCTGGTGGTGGACTGCACGGTCGAGGGCCTGATGCACGCGCCCGAGCTGCCCGCCATCCTGAAAGGCAATGGCTTCACCCAGCCGCGCGTCGTCTACGTGAGCAACGAACACCCCGAGGCGCTGGTGCGGCTGCTGCCCGACGACGCGACTGAGGCGCGCGTGAAAGACCACGTGAAACGGGTGCGCGGCGCCCAGGCCTTGCGCGTGAGCTCCGCCGCCGGCACCGACCTCACCATCTCGCTGCAGGGGGCGGTGGTGGGTGGCAACTGGGGCAGCACCACACGCGCCGGCACGCTCACGCACTGGCCCGGTGGCATGGTGCTGGCCTTTCCGGCGGCCGGCAGCGTCCACGGCACGCTGGTGCTGGCCGAGGGTGACGTGAACCTCACCTTCAAGCGCTACATCGAGCGCGCCATCACAATGACCATCGAGAACGACCACGTGACGCGCATCGACGGCAGCGGTGTGGACGCCGAGCTGCTGCGCAGCCACTACGCGGCGTGGAACGAGAAGGAAGCCTACGCGGTGAGCCATGTCGGATACGGCCTCAACGAAGCCGCGCGCTGGGACAGCATGGCGCTCTACGACAAGCGCGATTTCAACGGCACCGAATTGCGCGCCTTCGCGGGCAACTTCCTCTACAGCACCGGCGCCAACGAAGTGGCCGGGCGCCACACGCGCGGTCACTTCGATTTCCCCCTGCGCGGCTGCACGGTGGCGCTGGATGGCCGTGTGGTGGTCGACGCCGGCCGGGTGGTGGCCGCATGATCCCGCGCTTCACGACCCTGGGCAGCGGCCCCACCGTGCTGATGCTGCACGGCATCGGCGGCGGCCACGTCGCGTTCGCGCCGCAGGTGGAAACGCTGGCCGCCGCGGGTTACCGCGCGGTGGCCTGGGACATGCCGGGCTACGGCCACAGCGCGCCCATCGAGCCCTACACCTTCAAGGGCCTGGCGCAGAGCTGCATCGACCTGATCGACGCGCTGCAATGCGAGCACGTGGTGCTGCTGGGCCACAGCATGGGCGGCATGGTGGCGCAGGAGGTGGTGGCGCGCCGGCCCGAGCGCGTGAGCCGGCTGGTGCTCTGCGGCACCTCGGCCGCCTTCGGCAAGCGCACCGACGGCCGCAGCGCCGACGCCTGGGCGCAGCAGTTCATCGCCCAGCGCACCGCGCCGCTGGACGCGGGCCAGAGCATGGCCGAGGTGGCGCAGCGGCTGGTGCCGCAGATGGTCGGCCCCGGCTCCCTGCCCGAAGGCCTGCGCCTGGCCGAGCACTGCATGGCCGGCGTGCCCGCCGCCACCTACCGCCGCGCGCTGGATTGCCTGGTCACCTTCGACCGCCAGGCCGCGCTGGGCGACATTCGCGTGCCCACGCTGCTGATCGGCGGCGAGTTCGACCGCGTCGCCGCGCCCGCGGTGATGAAGCAGATGGCCGAGGCCATTCCCGACGCGCGCTACGCCGAACTCAAAGGCATCGGCCACCTGATGAACCTGGAGGCGCCCGACGACTTCGACGCGCTGCTGCTCGACTTCCTGGCGCAGACGCGCGCGCTGCACTGAGCGGCACTTTCCAAGGCGGTCCATGCGGCGAATCCACCTTGCTCTGGCCACCGCTCTGGTGCTGGCCGCGCTGGGGGCCGGGGCCGAGCCCGACGAGGCGCTGCTGGGCAAGGCCCAGGGGTATCCGGTGGGCAACGCCACCACCTGGGGCAACAACCCCTACCGCGTCGGGTCCTGGTCGGCGCTGGACCGTGTGCCGGGCGTGCACGTGGCCCGGGTGGCGCCGGCATCGCACGCGCGGCCGCTGCCCGCCATGGCCGCGCCGCCCGCCGTGCACTACCGCCACCGCGAGCACAGCTACTCGCTGGACGACTACCTGGAGCACCAGCGCGCCACCGGCCTGCTCATCCTCAAGGACGGGCAGATCGTGGCGGAGCGCTACCGCTACGGCCGCGAACCCGGCGCGCGCTTCCTGTCCTTCTCCATGGCCAAGAGCGTGACCTCGCTGCTGGTGGGCATCGCCCAGGCCAAGGGCCTCATCGCCTCGCTCGACGACCCGGCGGAGAAATACGCGCCCGCGCTGGCGGGCACGCCCTACGGCGCCACGCACCTGCGGCACCTGCTCACCATGACCTCGGGCCTGCAGTTCAGCGAGCGCTACGACGGCAACGACGACGTGACGCGCCTGGCCGTGGCCTTCATGCAGTCGCCCCGCGGAGCCATGGAGGTGTTGCAGACCATCACGCAGCGCAACGCGCCGCCCGGCGAGCATTTCGCCTACGCCAGCGGCGAAACCGAGGTGCTGGGCTATGTGTTGCGCGGCGCCACCGGCCAAGGCCTGGCCGCGCTGACCCAGGCCTGGCTGTGGCAGCCCATGGGTGCCGAGCACGAGGCGTTCTGGCGCACCGGCGGCGACGGACAGGAAGGCGCCTTCGCCTTCTTCAACGCCTCGCTGCGCGACTGGGGCCGCCTGGGCGTGCTGCTGGCCGACAACGGCCGCGTGGGTGAGCACCAGGTGGTGCCGCGCGATTACCTGATGGACGCCACCGACGAGTACCGACAGAGCCACGCGCTGCGGCCCGGCCGCAGCATCCCCTATTACGGCTACGGCTACCAGTTCTGGCTGCTGCCCTTCAAGGAGCGCACCTTCCTCATGCGCGGCGTGCACGGGCAGCACCTGTTCGTGCAACCCGCCAGCGGCCTCGTGATGGTCGTCACCTCGGCCTGGGAGCACCCCGGCGGTGGCGGGGACGACAACGCCCGGACTGAGACCGACGCGCTCTGGCGCGGCGTGCTGGCCTCGCTCGGCGGGCGCATCGACTGACCTTTCTTTCCCCCTCGTTTTCAAGGGACACACCCATGGACGCCTTCCCCTCCCTGAGCTTCACCCCCGCCGTGGGCGACCTGCCCTTCACCCCGCTGCAGCGCGAGCTGCTCCAGCGCGCCCACACGCTCGGCCGCGACCGCTTCGCCGCGCGCGCGCCGCAATGGGACCGCGAGGCCAGCTTCCCGTTCGCCAACTACGACGACCTGCGCGAGGCCGGCTTCCTCCGGCTCTGCGTGCCCACCGCACACGGCGGCCTGGGCGCCGACTACGCCACCTACATGATGGTGGCCGCCGAGATCGGCCGCTTCTGCGGTGCCACCGCGCTCACCTGGAACATGCACATCTGCAGCACCATGTGGACCGGCGTGCTGGCCGACGGCATCGCCATGACCGAGGCGCAGCGCGCCGAACACCTGGCGCGGCGCGAGCTGCACTTCCAGCGCATCGTGAACGAGGGCGCGGTGTATGCGCAGCCCTTCAGCGAAGGCAGCGCCGCCGCCGCCGGCCGCGCGCCCTTCGGCACCACCGCGAAGAAGGTCGAGGGCGGCTGGCTGGTCAACGGCCGCAAGATCTTCGCCAGCCTCTCGGGCGCGGCCGACTACTACGGCATCCTCTGCACCGAAGACAAGGGCGACGACCACCCCGACGCGCGCGACACGCTCTACATCAGCGTGCCCGCCACCAGCGCGGGCTTCTCCATCAGCGGCGAATGGGACCCGCTGGGCATGCGCGGCACCGTCAGCCGCAACCTCGCGTTCAAGGACGTGTTCGTGAGCGACGCCGAACAGCTCATGCCGCGCGGCATCTACTTCAAGGGGGCGCAGACCTGGCCCGCCATGTTCTTCACGCTCTCGCCCACCTACCTGGGCATCGCCACCGCGGCCTACGACTTCACGGTGAAGTACCTGCGCGGCGAGGTCGAGGGCGAGCCGCCGGTGAAGCGCCGCCAGTACCCCACCAAACAGATCGCGGTGGCGCAGATGCGCATCCAGCTCGAAAGCATGAAGAGCCTCTTCCAACGCGCCATCACCGAGGCCAAGCCCAACCCCACGAAGGACGAGAAGCTGCGCCTGTACGCCGCCCACTACAGCGTGATGGAAGGCGCCAACGACATCGCGCGCCTGGCCATCCGCACCTGCGGTGGTCAGAGCATGATGAAACACCTGCCGCTGGAGCGCCTGTACCGCGACAGCCGCTGCGGCGCGCTCATGCTGCCCTGGACCGCCGAACTCATCCTCGACCGCATGGGGCGCGAGACGCTGTACGAGGCCGGCGAGCGCGACGAATGAACTGGGAACGAATGGCGGGGCCGGGCTCCTAGAATGCCGGGATGTTCCAAGCCCGCCGGTTCCCTTCCGTTCTGCCGCTGTGCCTGGCGCTGCTGGGCCTGTTGACCACCCCCGCCCAGGCGGCGCCGGCCCACCCCTGCGAGGCCCTGGTCGCGCGCCTGCCCAACCTCAAGCGGGCGCTGTGCGACGCGGCCGAACTCAAGGCCACGCCCGGCCGCTCGGTGCAGGGCCGCACGATCTACGCGCGCGACGTGAGCGCGCCCGACGCGAAGCTGCGCGTGCTGGTGGTGGGCGCGATGCACGGCGACGAACTCTCGTCCGCCGCCGTGGCCCTGCACTGGATCCAGCACGCCGTGCAGATGCCGGCCAACGCGCACTGGCGCTTCATCCCCGCGCTCAACCCCGACGGCCTGCTGGCCCGCCCCGCGCGGCGCACCAACGCCAACGGCGTGGACCTCAACCGCAACTTCCCCACGCCCAACTGGCAACGCGAAGCCAAGGTGTACTGGGAGCAGCGCACCCGCAAGGACCCGCGCCGCTGGCCGGGCTCGAGCCCGCTGTCCGAGCCCGAATCGCGCTTCCTGCACGACGAGATGGCGCGCTTCCAGCCCCACCTCATCGTCAGCATCCACGCGCCCTATGGCGTGCTCGACTTCGACGGCCCGGGCGTGCCGCCGCCCAAGCTCGGGCGCCTGTACCTCGATCAGGTCGGCATCTTCCCCGGCAGCCTGGGCAACTACGGTGGCGTGCACCAGGGCATGCCGGTGGTCACGGTCGAACTGCCCAGCGCGCTGCGCACGCCGCTGGACGCCGAGATGCGCCAGATGTGGATGGACATGCAGCGCTGGATGGGCGAGCGCCTGCGCCCCGAGGACGCCGCCCCGATCGTGCTGCCGGTGAAGACCGCCCGCAAGACCGGCTGAAGGGTCAGGGCGCGGGAGTGGCCGCGTTGCCGCGCACCAGCGACCACAGCGCTTCGGCCGACTCGGTCATCTCCATCGGCTGGCGGTACAGGCGGATCTGCATCGCCAGCGCCCATTCCTCCCCACCGGCGACCACGAGCTGACCGCCCGCGAGCTCGGCCGCCACCAGGCTGCGTGGCAGCCACGCGATGCCCCGGCCTTCCAGCGCCATCGCCTTGAGCACCACCGCGTGGTGCGCGGCGAACACCGTGTGGTGGGGCACCTCACCACCGAGCAGCGGGCGCAGGCAGGCCTGCAGCATGCGGCCCAGGCCCGACGAGGCGTGGTACGCGAGGATGGGCAGGGGCTCCTGCGCGGGCGTGGGTTCGCCCAGGCGGAAGGCGGGCGTGCCATCGGGCCGCGCGGCCGCGACGGGCAGCAGCGTCTCTTCACCGATGGGGTGCATGGGGTGGCCCGAAGCCTCCAGCCGGCCCGGCACCTCGGGATGCCCATAACAGAGCAGGAACTGCACACTGCGCTGCAGCATCAGGTCTTCGCAGGCCTCCAGGTTGTTGGAATGCATCTGCACCGTGCGCGGGCCCAGTGTCTGCTCCACGCGCGAAAACCACGATGGAAAAAATGCCAGCGAGAGCAGGTGCGTGGCCGCGAAACGCAGGCCGGCGGCGGCCTCGTCGTGCGCCGCGCGCGCCAGGCTGCGCGCCGACTCCAGCCGGCCCAGCAGGTCTTCGAGCAGCGGTTTGAAACGCTGACCGGCCGGCGTGAGCACGGCGGGGTGCGCGCTGCGGTCGAACAGCGGCACGCCCGCCCACTCTTCGAGCGACTTGATGTGGCGGCTGAACGCCGGCTGTGCGATGTGGCGCGCCTGCGCCGCGCGCGAGAAATTGCCGCTCTCGGCCAGCGCGAGGAAATCCTCCAGCCAGTCGAGGTCAAGGGGTCGGTTGCCGGGGCCCATGGGCGAAGAGATAGTTGTATGCGATTCAGGTATTGGACGCTGCGCGGCCCGCCGGGAATGATGCCACCCATTCCTTCCTTCTCCACCCCTATCAGCCGCACCATGAAAATCGTCGACATCGCCGAATCCACCCGCCCCATCAAGTCGGACATCCGCAACGCCTACATCGACTTCTCCAAGATGACCTTGAGCCTGGTGGCCGTGGTCACCGACGTGATCCGCGACGGCAAACCCGTGATCGGCTACGGCTTCAACTCCAACGGCCGCTACGGCCAGGGCGGCCTGATCCGCGACCGCTTCCGCCCGCGCGTGCTCGAAGCCGACCCGGCCAGCCTGCTCGACGCCACCGGCGACAACCTCGACCCGCACAAGGTCTGGGCGCAGATGATGATCAACGAAAAACCCGGTGGCCACGGCGAACGCTCGGTGGCCGTGGGCACCATCGACATGGCCGTGTGGGACGCCGTCGCCAAGATCGCCAACCAGCCGCTGTACCAGCTGCTCGCCGAGCGCCACGGCACTGGCACGCCCAACCCGCGCGTGTTCGTCTACGCGGCGGGCGGCTACTACCACCCCGGCAAGGGTCTCGATGGTTTGCGCAAGGAGATGGAAAGTTACCTGGAGCGCGGCTACTCGGTGGTGAAGATGAAGATCGGCGGTGCTTCGCTTGCCGACGACTGCGAGCGCATCGAATCCGTGCTCAAGATCCTCGGCCCTGGCCAGCAGCTCGCGGTGGACGCCAACGGCCGCTTCGACCTGAAGACCGCCATCGACTACGGCAAGGCGATGTCGCAGTACCCGCTGTTCTGGTACGAAGAAGCCGGCGACCCGCTGGACTACGAACTGCAGGCCGAACTCGGCAAGGTGTATGCCGGCCCCATGGCCACGGGCGAAAACCTGTTCTCCATGCAAGATGCGCGCAACCTCATCCGCCACGGCGGCATGCGCCTGGACCGCGACTGGCTGCAGTTCGACTGCGCGCTGAGCTACGGCCTGGTGGAGTACCTGCGCACGCTGGAGATGCTCAAGCAACACGGCTGGTCACCCAACCGTTGCATCCCCCACGGCGGCCACCAGATGTCGCTCGCCATCGCGGCCGGCCTGGGCCTGGGTGGCAACGAGAGCTACCCGGATCTGTTCCAGCCGTATGGCGGCTTCCCCGATGGGGTGAAGGTGGAGCAGGGTTATGTGAGCTTGCCCCCGCTGCCGGGGATCGGGTTTGAGGGCAAGTCGGATCTCATTTCGGAGATGCGGGCGCTGGCAAGTTGAGCCCGTCTGCCATCGGAGCGAATGGCATGGGCACTCGCCTTCTCTTGCGCACGATGACGGGAGCGGGTTGTGGCTGGGGTTGCTGAAAGCCTGAAGACGGGCGATGGTCGTTCTGCGCGCTCTCTGCCTTGCGAAGGGCCGTGCGCACCTTGGCGGCATTCTCTGCGCCGCGAGCAGGCTCACCGTTTCTCTGAGTCGTCAGATTGAGGGGAGGTGTCCTGTTCGAAGCTTTTTTTGCCTTCCTCCAACCCATACGTTTGTGAATGGAGAGAGCCCCACGGATTCTGTAGCGGCAAGCTCCTATTAATCGATCGAATTATCAGATTGAGAATCGGACTTAGGTGATTCATAACTCTTTTTTGCTTTGCGCCATCCAAGAGGATCATGTGTAAAAGCTCTTAGATCCAGTGTTGCCGATTTTGAAGGCCCTCTTTAAATAGCGCCCTTAGCTCGCGATCCTCAAGCATTCCGGATGCCAATGAGGTGAGTGGTCCAACTGCTGAGGCAACTGTGCCTGAAGCACCAAGCGGGTTTGCGACTACTACAACTGTGGAGGCCTTGCCGATATCGTCAAGTATCTTTTTATCAAGGGCCATCACGTATGCCCGAGTCTCAGGGTCACTCATATCCAAGTTCTGCCCCCCACGCACGCACTCGGCAGTAGCACAAGGGAAGTACTTGGGCGTGTAGGTCTCATAACCGTCGATGGGATTGCCCACATCCACGCGCACGGTGTAGCGTCCCTTGTCGTCCAGAGGCAGGCCCGTCAAACGATCACGGCTCGGGTCCAGCGCATCCGGGTTGGTCTGAGGTTTGATCGGCGTTCTCACGATCAAGCCGGTGATGGCCGGATCGGCCAGTCCCTGGTTGATCCACGCTTGGTTCTTCTGCTCCACATCGGCATAGAACAACTGCTGCGCCCCTCCAGGTTGCCCACTGGTTCCGGGCAGCGTGAGAGTGCCGTTCTTTTGTTGATAGTCGATCTTGAGCTCCTGCAGGAACGCATCGGCTGCTTCGAAGTAAGGCACTTCAAAACCCCAGTTGCTGTCCACCGCGTTTTGAGCCGTGTTGGTGAGCATGGCTTGCGCGGCTTCTATTTGCTCACTCGTGGGTTGATTGGTGCCGTAGAGCCTTTGGGCGAATCGGCGCGCGTTCTCCTTGATGAGTTTGGCTTCCGTGGGGTGCAACTGCCGGTTGTTGGCATCCACAGTTGCGGCGCTGGCCGCGCCATAGGCACCACCCACGGCAGCCCCCATGCCCGCCGCCGTGAGCGTGGCGATGCCTTGGGCGATGCCCTTGGCAACACCGTCGCCCAGCCCGGCTTCTTCCAGGCTCTCTTGAAGGTTGTCCTGCATGGCCTGAAGCAGGTTGGCACTGGCACCGCTGACGGCGGCCCCTGCGGCACCGCTCCATCCTCCACCGAGCGCACCCACGGCCGTGTGCAGCGCCACGCGGTACGCACCGCCTTCCTTCCATTTGTCGATCTCAGCCTGGAGCTCTTCTTTCTTGGCCGGGTCAGTTTCATCCTGCAGTTGCTGCGTCAGCGCCCGCCCCCGCGCGGCGGCGTAGCTGGCCACCGCTTTGGGGGCCTCCCGGCTGAAGGCCTCAGTGATCCTGGCCTGGGCCTCAATCTCCTTCTGCACCCGCTCCTTCTCGAAGATGCGCGCGATGCCGGCTTCTGCATCCGTGCTTCGGATGGCCTTGTCACCGGCGATGCCCGAGATGCCCGCCGTGGTGACGCTGCTGGCGTGCCCCGAGTCGCTTCCCACACCGACCCCGACACCGCTGATACCCTTGTTCTTGCCGTCGGTGCCACCGCCGGCGCCCACGCTGGTGCTGCTGGCGCTGTAGTCGGCCTTGTTCTGGATGTCGGTGGTGGTCAGTTCTCCACCCGTGCTGAAGCTGTTCCGGTCTTCTTCCACCGCGCTCTGGTTGCTCGCAATCGCTCCGCCGATGAGTTCGGTGTCGCCCTGCACGTTCACCCGGAAGCCACCATCACCCGCCTTGAAGCCGCTTTGCTCGGCCACGCTGGCGAAGTCGCTGTTGACCTTGCTCTTGCTCGCACTGAAGCTCCCGCTGGCCCCCGCGCCGACCGTCACGCTGGCGCTCACGCTGCTGTGCTGGCTGTCGTAGGTGCTGGTGTCCTGCAGGCTTTCGATCTTGAGGTTGCCACCGATGTCCGCCTGAATCGTGTCGGCTTTGACGAGCGCGCCTTGCAAGGTGGTGTCACCCCCGCTGGTGATGTTGACCTTGGGGTTGCTGGAGTTGACTTCGTTCAGGATCACACGAGCGGGCGTGCTGATCCAGGGATTTCCAGAAACGAATCCGCCGATCTGCGTCTGCACGCTGGTTCGACTGTTGTTGAGGATCGCTCCCCGGCCGTCTATATCGAATTGGCTGTACGAGTTGCGCGAGACGCCGGCCGCGCTGGGCGTCTGGATGTTGACCTGGGGCAGGCCGTTGGCGGTCTGAAGGATGGTCGGGCGCTGGTTGCCGGGGGCCGAAGGGTCGGCCACCACCTGGGCCTGCGCAGGGGCAAGAAGCATCAGCAGCAGAGCTGCGAACGCCAGGGCAGGCGTCGGTGGCGACGAAGGGCTTCCGTGGGAGCTGGCGGTCTCGCACACGGCCATGTGCTGGCCGCGTGCGGCGTTGAAGACGATGCGGTGACGGTTCTTGTTCATGAAAATCCCTGGGTCAGAAGGAAGCGCTGAAGCTGAAGCCAGCCACCTCGCTGTGGGTCTGGAAGTGCGTGGGCTTGCTGATGGACTTGCCGATGAAGAGGTCGTAGTTCAGGCGCTTGAGGTTGCCGCGCATGCCGATCACTGCGCCCGCCAAGTGGCGCCCCACCAGGAACTGGGTGGAGGGGCCACTGACCGAGCCGTAGTCCACGCCCAGGTAGGCCTCGGCGTCCCCCAGCGTCCAGCCCAGGTCGTTGCGTGCGAACCAACCTCGCTCGGCTGAAAGAGAAGACTCACCGTCAAAGCCGCGCACCGTGTAGCGACTGCCGATGGCGAAACGGTCCTGCGGTGTGAGCAAGGTGCCGTTGCGTTGCACCCGCAAAGCGCCCCCATAGCGCAGCTTTTGATCGCCCAGCGTGAAAGGGGCGTTGAGGTTCACATCGAGCGTGGTGATGCGCATGCGCGACGTGCCTTCGTCGAAGGCCTCTTCGGGTGCTGGTGTGGCGCCGAACGCAGCGGTGCCGCGCTTGTGCGCGAGGCTCACATCCAGCGTGCTGCTGCCGATGAAGGCCCGGTGCGCCAGACCGAATTCCCAGCCGCCAGTGGCGCGCCGCTGGGTTTCCACTTCCGTGTCATCGATGTAGTTGCTGGAGCGGCGCAGCCAGCCTTTGAGGCTCGCGCTGGTCTTTTGGCTGGCGTTGCGGTGCAGCAGCCGCGAGAGTTTGATTTCGGCGTTTTCGCTTCGGCCGCTGTACACATAGTCTTGATTCAGTCCGGCCACGCTCTGGTGGTAACGGTTGGCAGATTGAGCGATGCCCAGCAGCCAGAAGTCCATCGGAACCGAGTAGTGAACCGTGTGCCCCTGCGTGCCGCGCTTGCCCGGCTGGCCACCGCCCAGGTCCTGGTTTAACGTGACGTAGAACAGGTCGTTGAGCGTCCACCAGTGGTCGTAGCTGAGGGTGGCGCTGCCCTGGTATTTGCCCGTGCTTTTGGAGCCGCTGTCGTCCAGCGTGGCATTGAAGCGGAAGGGCAACACTTGCCGCCAGGAAACGACAAGGTCGCTCTGCGTCGGCGCGCCCCCGGGTTCGATCTGGAGATCTGCGGCCACTGTGGGCAGACGCTTGAGGTTTTCCAAGCCCTGCTCCACGTCGCGCAGGTTCAGGATGTCGCCAGGCTTGGCTGGCAAGGCGTTCCACAGGTTGGCGCGGGGATCAGGGACCGCGAAGCGAAAGGTCCTGATGCGGCCGGGCAGCAGGGTCAGCGTGAGGCGCCCGTGGGCAAGATGTTGTGCCTGAAGAACGATGCGCGAAGTGACGTACCCGCGCTCCATCAAGGCCTGTTGGGCGCGGCCAGCGGCAACGTTGACCCCTTCGATGCCCAGGCATCGGCCGATGGCAGGATCGTGGCCGGCGATCAAGCCATCGAGTGCCCACTGAAAGGACCCGCTCGAATCACCGGTCAATGCGACTTCGTGGATGGGCAGACAACGAGCCTCGACCTCTGGCCACGGTTTGAGCGGTTCAAGTGCTGGTGGTGGCGGTGCCTTGGGCTCGGCCTGAAGCTGCCTACGCTGCGCGCTTTCGCGCTCCTGCTGCAAGCGCTCTTGCTGTTCACCCTGCTGACGCAGCCCTTGCGATGGCGCCGTCGGCGCTTGCGCGTGCGCAGTTCCCGCCATGCTCCCTAAGAGCAACACCGCCCAGCTCAGTGCATGCCGACGAATGTCCTGCTCATGGATGCCCTTGCGCATCCCTCCCACGTGCAACCAATTCACATCCCACCCCAGATCTGTTGTTCCAGAACGGGGAAGTCAGATGGTCGTTAAGCTTTTGGCCGCGTCATCGTTCCTCCCCGAAGAGCGCGGAGTTTTTAAGTGCGACTTGGGCTTGTGGGATGAAAGTGCCGGAGTGCAGTGTTTGAACTACAAAGTGACTGAAAGGGGGACCAAAACGATTTGTCAGCTGCGTGACGTTGTTTGCAACCGCCGCACGCCAGCCGGCGCGGTCGCCTGCGTGCGGGTTCCCATGCCCTGGAACCCGAAGTTCATCGCTGGTTGCTCACCGTGGATGAGTTCTGCAATCGCTTTGCCGGAGCCCGCGCCATGCGTCCAGCCCAGCGTGCCGTGGCCGGCGTTGATCCACAGCTTGCGCAGCTTGGTGCGGCCGATCAAGGGGATGTTCGTCGGCGTGGCGGGGCGCAGGCCGCACCAGAACTGCGGGTCACCGCCTTCGTCGGCCGTGCGGGTGTCGGCCACACCGGGGAACACCTGTTCGATGCGGCGCACCAGCATGTCGCAGCGCTTGCGCGCCAGCGGCGTGTCGAGCGAGAGATCGAAGCCGCCGAGTTCGATGGTGCCGGCCACACGCAGCTGGTTGCCCAGCCGCGAGACGGCGCATTTCATCTGGTCGTCGAGCAGGCTCACAGAGGGCGCGCGCTCGGGGTTCAACAGGGGCAGGGTGGCGCTGTAGCCTTTGCCAGGGTAGATCGGCACGTTCACACCCACCGAGGCGAGCAGCGGCGTGGAGTACGAGCCACAGGCCACGACGAAGGCGTCGGCCTTGAGCACGCTGGCCAGGCCGGTGATGCGGTCGCGCACGCGCACCTGGCGCACTTCGCGGCCGTCGCTTTCCAACTGCTCGATGTCGTGGCCGAACAGCAGCCGCGCGCCGCGCTGGCCGCACAGGGCCGCGAGTTGCTGCGTGAACACGCGCGCGTCGCCCGATTCGTCGCTCTGGGTGTAAGTGCCACCGACGATGCAATCGCCAAAGGCCTGGAGCGCTGGTTCGATGGCAAGCAACTCTTCGCGAGTGACCACGCGGCGCTGCACGCCGAAGCGCTGCATCACCGCGGCCGCGTCGGCCGCGCCATCGAAGGATTTCTGGTCGGTGTAGTAGTGCGCGATGCCGCGTTCGAGGCGGTTGTATTCGATGCCGGTCTCGGCCACCACGTCCTTCAGGGCCGCATGGCTGTAGGCGCCCAGCGCCACCAGTTGCGCCACGTTGCGCACGAAGGCCTTGTCGTTGCACTGGGCCAGGAACTGCAGGCCCCAGCGCCATTGCGCCCAGTCGAGCTGTGGGCGGAACAGCAGCGGCGATTCGTCGAAGAACATCCACTTCAGGGTCTTCAGTGGCGCGTCCTTGTTGGCCCAGGGTTCGCAATAGCTCACCGAGATCTGCGCCGCGTTGGCGAAGCTGGTCTCCAGCGCGGCGTCCGGCTGCCGGTCGACCAGGGTGACCTCGTGGCCTCGCTGCAGCAGGTGCCACGCCGTGCTGACTCCGATGATGCCCGCGCCCAACACCGTGACTTGCATGATCCGCTCCACAAAAAAGGGGATGGTGAATGCGCCGCAGTATGGAAAATATCGGGTGCTTGGTGAAGTGAAATTAAACTAAAATCGCGTTCATCAGAACGACTTATGTGCAGGCCACAAGCCGCGCACGCCGCTCTCTGCCGGAGGTTTCCCATGAGCACCTTTGATCCAGACGCCCTTGAATGCCTGGCCGCCATCATCGAAGAGGGCGGTTTCGAGCGCGCCGCGCAGCGCCTCTCGATCACGCAATCCGCCGTCTCGCAGCGCCTGCGCGCGCTGGAGGCGCAGGTCGGCACGGTGCTGATCGTGCGCAGCCGCCCGCTCAAACCCACGGCGGCGGGGCAGCTCATGCTCAAGCACGCCAAGATGATGCGGCTGCTGCGGGCCGATCTGGAGAAGGACCTCAAGGAGCTCGCGCCCAGTTCCACCGGCAACGGGCGCGACGACGAGCGCATCTCGGTGGCGATCAACGCCGACAGCATCGCCACCTGGGCCTTGCCCGCGCTCGACGCCCTGGCGCAGGGCGGCCTGCCGATCGAGATCATCACCGACGACCAGGAGTTCACCCACGAGTGGCTGCGCGAAGGCCAGGTGCTGGGCTGCGTGACCTCGCTGGGGCAGGCCTTGCGGGGCTGCAAGATGGAAGCCCTTGGCACCATGGACTATGTGGTGGTGGCGCAAGCCGCCTACGCCGCCGAGCATTTGCCCAAGGGCCTGAACGCGCACAACTTCCACAAGGTGCCCTTCGTGGCCTTCAACCGCAAGGACAACCTGCAGCACGGCTTCGTGTCCAAGGCCTTCGGTCTTTCGCGCGTGATGCTCAAGCAGTTGTTCGTGCCGTCCAGCGAAGGCCAGGTGCGCGCGGTGATGGCGGGCTGGGGCGTGAGTGTGTTGCCCGAATTGCGCGTGCGCGACCTGTTGGCCCGCGGCGAGCTGGTGAACCTCGCGCCGCGCCATCGGCTGGGCGTGGCGCTGCATTGGCATTGCTGGAACCTCAATTCCGACGTGCTCGATGCGCTGAGCACGGCCCTGCGCCGCGCCGCCGCCCACAACCTTCGAGGCGTCGAGGCGGTGGCGGCCTGAGGTCGGAAAACCCGTTCGGCCGAATGGTGACTCACCGGTCATGATGTCGACGCATGCGTCGATCTGATGCAGAATCCGGGACCAGTCACAAGGGCTTCCATGGTCAGCGCCGTCGCCAAATCCCCCGTTCTTCCGGTTCCCAAGCGCAGTTTCCGCGCGCAGATGCACCTGGCGCGCGAGGACGCGATCATCACGGCGGTGAACCGCCTGCTGGCCGAAAAGGGCTTCGAGGCCATGACCCTGGACGAGGTGGCGATCGAGGTCGGCATCGCCAAGGCCAGCCTCTACAAGCATTTTTCCAGCAAGGAAGACCTCGCGGCGGCGGCCATGGTGCGGGTGATGGAGCGTGCCCAGGCGTTTCTTGACAAGCTGCAGGGCGAGTCCACCGGCGCGCGACCGATCGACCAGCTCAAGGCCGTGGCGCGCTGGACGATGGAGGTGCAGCTCGCCGGTGAAATGCCGTCGCTGCCGAGCGAGAACTCCAGCCTGCGCGCCGCGCTGACCACCAACAAGGCCTATGTGGATGGCCTCATGGAGGTGAGCGAGCGCCTGGGCGCCTGGATCACGGCGGCGCAGGCCGACGGCAGCCTGAACCCGGCCCTGCCGCCCATTGCCGTGCTCTACACCTTGTACGCACGCGCCTGCGACCCGGTGCTTGGTTTCCTCAAAGGCAGCGAGCAGTACGACAACGAGCAGATCATCCAGATGGTGCTGAGCACCTGTTTCGACGGGCTGCGGGCGCGCTGACGGCGCTGGCCGCACGACCATGAAAAAGGGCCGCGGATGCGGCCCTTTCTGCGTGGGAGCGGGGGATGTCAGCGCACCAGCAGCACCGGCACGCCGCAGTGGGCCAGCACCTGCGTGGCGACCGAACCCATCACCAGGTTGCCCAGGGCGCTGTGGCCGTGCGAACCCATCACCAGCAGGTCGAACTTGCCGCCGTCGGCCGCCTTGGAAATCTGTTCGCCGGGCGAGCCGACCTTGTGGATCGCCTTGGCATCGATGCCATGGCGCTTGAGGAACTTGGCCACCGTGCCGGTGACCTTGGCGGATTCTTCCTCGTAGTACTCGTTGGCCGCCGCGGCGCCCACGGCCGCGCGTGCGCGGGGAGGCAGCGGGGCTTGCACGGTGATCATCGAGAAGCTGTTGTTCGAGCCGAACATCTCGCCGTGCGTGGCCAGGTAGGCCAGCATCTTCTTGGTGTAGGCGCTGCCATCGACAGCCAGCAGAATCTTCATAGGTTCTCTCCTTCTAGGTTGAATCAGTGCGCAGTGTATGTCCTTGGCGCACAAGGACCTTGCGCTGGCTCAAACCGCGGCAAGGCCCGGCCGCGCCGGCACGTCGATCAACTGGTCCGGCAGAAAACCGTCCTGTTCGTTCTTCACCGCGTAGCCCAGCGGGTTGGCCACGATGCGGCAACGCCCGACCTGCACGTCCGTGGGGCAATGCAGGTGCCCGTGCAGCCAGAGGTCGGCCTGCGGCAGCCAGGCGTCCAGCCCGTTGCAGAAGCCGGCCGTGCCCGGGCTCAGGCCGTAGCGCGGGTCGGCGCTGTGCAGGGTGGGCGCGAAGTGGGTGACGACGACGGTGGGGCCGTCGAACGGTTCGGCCAGGGCGCCGCGCAGCCAGTGCTGGCACTCCAGGGCGAGGGCGCGCATGGCTTCGGCGTCGAACAGTTGCCCGTCGCGCTGGCCGGCCATCTTGACGAGGTAGTGGTTGGCGGCGCGGTAGGCCTTCTCGCGCTCGCCGAGCACGTCGTAGTCGCTCCACAGCGTGGTGCCCACGAAGCGCACGCCCTGCATCACGCGCGTCTCGCGCTCCAGCCAGATCAGGCCCAGGCGCTCGCAGGTCTCGCGCAGGCGGTCGTGGGCGTCGTCCACATCGAGCGCGTCGTACTCGTGGTTGCCCGGCACGAACAGCACCGGCACCGGCCAGTCGGCAAAACGGCCCAGGCCCCAGTCGGCTTCGTTCATGGCGCTGCCGTCGCGGCGCAGCTGGTACGAGCCGACATCCCCGGCCAGCACCAGCAGGTCGGCGCCCGGTGCCGGCATGGGCACAAAGTCGGGGTTGGCTTCGAGGTGCAGGTCGCTGAGCAGCTGGAGTTTCATGCGCGCATTGTGGTCCAGGGCGCTCAAGCCTTGGGCTTGCGGGGGCGTTGCGGCGGTGGTGCGTTGGTGGGTGGGGCAGGGCGAAAACCGATGTTGGCGGCGCGCGCCACCGTCTCCCGCAGCCAGCGGTGCGCCATGTTCTGTGTGGCCTGGCGGTGCCACAGCGAGTCCACGTGCACGGGGGGCACCTGCAGGGGCAGGTCGCACAGGGCCAGCTCGTGCTCCATGCCGGTGGCGCCGACGAAGTGGCGCGGCAGCACCGTGAGCAGGTCGGTCGTGGCCACCACCCGGCCGGCGGTGAAGAACTGGTTGACGGTGATCACGACGCGGCGCTGGCGCGAGATGGCCGCGAGCGCCTCGTCCACGAAACCGAAGGGGCGGCCCGAGAAGCTCACCAGCATGTGGCGCGCATCGCAGTAGCTGTCCAGGCTCAGGGGCTGGCCGGCCAGCGGGTGCCCGCGCCGCATGACCACCACGTACTCGCCGTCGTACAGGCGCTGGTGGTGGAAGTGCGGGTCGTTTTCCTGCAGGTGCATGGCGCCCAGTTCGGCCAGCACGCCGGGAAAGTGCCCGATCGCCAGGTCCACCGTGCCCGACTCCAGCAGGCCGCGCGGGTCGCGCGTGGTCAGCGGCAGCACGCGCAGGTTCACGCCGGGCGCCTCGCTCTCCAGCAGGTCCATCAGCCCGGGGATGAGCTTGGCGGCGGTGGCGTCGGCCATGGCGAGCACGAAGGCGTTGCGCGCGCTCGCCGGGTCGAAGGCGCCCGGGGCGAGCGACTCGCGCAGCATGTGCAGGGCATCGCGCACCGTGGGCCACAGGGCCAGCGCCACCGGCGTGGGCTCCACCCCATAGCCCGAGCGGCGCACCAGCTCGTCGCCCATCACCTCGCGCAGGCGGCGCAGCGCGTTGCTCACCGCCGGCTGCGTCATGGCCAGGTTGTGGGCCGCGCGGGTGAGGCTGCGCTCGGTCATCACCTCGTCGAAGACGCGCAGGAGGTTCAGGTCGAGGGTTCGGAAATTCAGGCCATTTATCACCCGGGTGAATATAAGACATCACAAAGATAAAGTGGCTAAATACTAGGGCAAACCCTAATATTCGCTTGTCCAAAAGACATTTTTCTATTTCTGGAGTTCGCCATGAGCACATACGCATCCCTTCCTTCTGCCCCGCTGGGCCTGCGCCCGGCATCCACGCCCGCGCACAAGGGTGTCGACGGCATTCAGCGCCGCAACGACAGTGCGCGTGGTCTTTCCGTCATGCTGCTGGCCGCCGTCGTGGCCGCCATGGTCGTGGTCGCCGATCGCCTGATCAGCACCTGGGCCGATGGCCAGCTGTTCCTGGCCTGGGTCTTCCTGTGGGTCGTGGTCTTCGCCGGCATGGCCCTGTTTGCCGACACGGCCCGTTCGCTGGCCCGCCGCGCGGTGGTTTCGCTGGACGGCTGGTCGCAAGCCCTGGCCGAAGCGCGCGCCGAAACCCGTCTCTGGGAAATGGCCCGCATGGACCACCGCCTGATGAACGAGCTGATGGCCGCCCGCGCCCGCGCTGCGGACGAGAGCGAAGTCGAGGCCCCGGTGGCGCAGGCGACGTCCTTCACCGAAGCCCTGGAGCCGCTGGGTCTGCCCGAAGCCACCCGGGCCGCTGAACCGCAGGTGGGCTACTGGGAACGCCTGGGCACCGCCCGCGCGCGCAACCGCCTGATGTACTACATCTGAGCGTTCCACGCGCCCACAAAAAAGCCACCGGGTCCGGTGGCTTTTTTTTGCCCTGGCCGGTGGGTCCGGGGCGCGCCGGTGGGCCGCAGATCGTGCGGACCACCGGTGTGATCGAGTGCGGCCTGTCTCAGGCCGCCAGGCGCTTCTCGATCTGCGCTTTGGTCTCCTCGAGTTCCCGGGGCAAGTGGTAGGCCAGCTGGGTGAACAACTCGGCGTGCAGCTCGAGTTCCTGGGCCCAGGCGGCGCGGTCGATGTGGGTCACGGTGCGGTACTGGTCGGCGGAGAAGTCCAGGCCGTTCCAGTGGATGTCTTCGAAGCGCGGGCTCACGCCGAAGGCGTGTTCGGTGCCGGCGCCGGCCTGGCCTTCGAGGCGGTCGATCATCCACTTGAGCACGCGCATGTTCTCGCCGAAGCCGGGCCAGACGAACTTGCCGGCCTCGTCCTTGCGGAACCAGTTCACGCAGTAGATCGCCGGCAGCTTGGCGCCCTGGCTGGCCAGCTTGCCGCCCACGTCGAGCCAGTGCTGGAAGTAGTCGCTCATGTTGTAGCCCGTGAAGGGCAGCATGGCGAACGGGTCGCGGCGCACCACGCCTTGCGCGCCAAAGGCGGCAGCGGTGGTTTCCGAACCCATGGTGGCGGCCATGTAGACGCCTTCGGTCCAGTTGCGGGCCTCGGTCACCAGCGGCACGGTGGTCGAGCGGCGGCCGCCGAAGATGAAGGCGTCGATCGCCACGCCCTTGGGGTCGTCCCAGGCCGGGTCGAGTGCGGGGTTGTTGGTGGCGGCCACGGTGAAGCGCGCGTTCGGGTGGGCGGCCTTGGCGCCGGTTTCCTTGGCGATCTGGGGCGTCCAGTCCTTGCCTTGCCAGTCGATGGCGTGGGCCGGGGCTTCGCTCATGCCTTCCCACCACACGTCGCCGTCGTCGGTCAGCGCGACGTTGGTGAAGATCACGTCGCGGTCCAGGCTGGCCATGCAGTTCGGGTTGGTCGCCGTGTTGGTGCCCGGCGCCACGCCGAAGTAACCGGCTTCGGGGTTGATGGCGTACAGGCGGCCGTCCTTGCCGGGCTTGATCCAGGCGATGTCGTCGCCGATGGTCGTCACGCTCCAGCCCTCGAAGCCCTTGGGCGGGATCAGCATGGCGAAGTTGGTCTTGCCGCAGGCGCTGGGGAAGGCGGCGGCCACGTGGTACTTCTTGCCCTGTGGGTTGGTCACGCCCAGGATCAGCATGTGCTCGGCCAGCCAGCCCTGCTGGCGGCCCATGTTGGACGCGATGCGCAGCGCAAAGCACTTCTTGCCCAGCAGGGCGTTGCCGCCGTAGCCCGAGCCGTAGCTCCAGATCTCGCGCGTCTCGGGGTAGTGCACGATGTACTTGGTGGTCGGGTTGCAGGGCCAGGCGGTCTGATCGGTTTCGCCTTCGGCCAGCGGTGCGCCCACGGTGTGCACGCAGGGCACGAACTCGCCGTCGGCGCCGAGCACGTCGAACACGGCCTTGCCCATGCGGGTCATGAGCTTCATGTTGACGGCCACGTAGGCGCTGTCGGAGAGCTCGATGCCGATGTGGGCGATCGGGCTGCCCAGCGGGCCCATGCTGAACGGCACCACGTACATGGTGCGGCCGCGCATGCAGCCGTCAAACAGCGGCTGCAGGGTCGCGCGCATCTCGGCGGGCGCCTTCCAGTTGTTGGTCGGGCCGGCGTCTTCCTGTTTTTGCGAGCAGATGAAGGTGCGGTCTTCCACGCGCGCGACATCCGAGGGGTCGGAGCAGGCGAGGAAGCTGTTGGGGCGCTTGACCGGGTCGAGCCTCTTGAGCGTGCCGGCGTCCACCAGCTGCTGGCACAGGCGGGCGTACTCCTCCTCGCTGCCATCGCACCAGTAGATGCTGTCGGGCTTGCACAGGGCGGCCATGTCGGCCACCCAGGCGATCAGCCGGGCGTTCTTGACATAGGAGGGGGTGTTGAGGGCCAGGCCCTGCATCACGGGTGAGTTCATGGAGTCGCTCCAGAAGTTTGTAAACCGGCATGCCTCAGAGACACCGACAGCCGCGGGCGTCATGCAGATGACGGGGCGGCTGTCCAAGGGGTCCCTTTGGCGAAAAAGGGCGGTCGGCGCGTGGGGGGGCTGCGGTGCGGATGGCGGGGCAGCAGGGGGAGATGAAACCCGGGTCGGTGGATCCGGGCTTGATCAGCGTGTCGGCCAATGCCCCGATTTTAAGAAAGCGACCGCTCCGTTACGAGGCGGTTACATGCAAAACCCGCATAACGTGATGCATTAAACGGTTGGGCCGGGTGTGGGGCAGGGCGCCCAAAAAGAAAGGCCGAAGGCCCCGGCGGGCGTTCGGCCTGGCGGAACCCGGGCGGGTTCAGGCCATGTAGATCGCGATGAAAGCGAGCAGGAACATCAGCACGCCACCTGCGACCGGCAGCACGACGGGCATGTAGGGGACGATGGATTCCACCATGTCCTGGGGCTGGTCGTGGGGGGTGTGCTGCTGGTGCTGGGCCATGTGACGCTCCGTCGAAAGTTCAAAACTCCCGGGATTTTACGGGATGCGGCGCGGCAGGTTCAGAGCAGGGCGTAGGTCGTGCTCGCGCGGCACACGCTTTTGCCGTCGCTGACCCCGCTGATGTCGATCTCGCCGAACACCAGGTTCTTGCCCGCGCGCACCACGCGCGCGGTGATGCGCGCGTCCTGACCGGAGAGCGGCTTGAGGAAGCTGGTGTTGAGCTGCACCGTGGTCATGGGCCGGCGGGTGCCGAGCTGGGTGACGATGGCCAGCACCATGGCGGTGTCGGCGGCCGACATCATGGCCTGGCCGCACAGCATGCCGCCCACGCGCGAGAGCTGGTCGCTCTGCGGCAGGCGCAGGGTGACTTCGCCGTCGGCGAAGGACTCGACCCGCAGGCCCATGGCCTGGATCCAGGGCGCGAACCAATCGGCCAGCAGGCCTTGAAGCAAATCAACGGTGACGGGGGTCTCGGGGTTCTGCGTCATGCGCTCAGTCCTCGCGGCGGAATTTGGAGAGCCAGTGGTCCATCAGCTTGCCGGCCGCTTCGCGCCCACCCAGACCGAAGGACAGCGCCACGGCCACGGCCACCGCACCCAGCGTGAGGCCGAAGGCCAGGTTGACGATGTCGTCAGCGATGCCCATGGCGCGCAGGCCCATGGCGATCACCAGCGCCAGGATGGCGTAGCGCCCGATGCGCGCCAGGCCCTTGGTGCCGGGGCCGCTGGCGCGGTCGATGGCGTCGTAGGCCAGGTTGGCGAGCCAGAAACCGATCACCAGGATGGCCGAGCCCAGCAGGATGTCGCCACCAAAGCGGATGAAGCTGGCGACGATGCTGCTGACCTGTCCGAAACCGAGCTGCGCGGCCGCCTCCACGGTGGCGAACAGCATGGCGAAGAACAACACGACCCGGCCCACGGCGGTGGAGGCGCTGGTCTTCTCGAAGGCATGGGCCATGTTCACGCGCGCGGGCAGGGTGTCAAAGCCCAGCGTGGCCAGCAGGGTCGCCAGCAGCTTGCTGGCGAACGAGGCCACCAGCCAGGTGACGACCAGGATCAGCGCGGCGGCGATCAGGTTGGGCACGGCCTGCAGCAGGGTGTTGAGCATGTCGGTGGCCGGGCGCGAGATGGCTTCGATCTTGAGCGCGTCGAGCGCGGCGATCAGCGACGGCAGGAACACCGCCACGAACACCAGCATGCCGATCACCCGCGAGAGCTGCACCGTGTCGGCCAGCCCGGCGCGGCTGCCGAGCTGGTCCACGCCGGCGGTGCGGCTCAGGTGGGTGGTGAGGTTGCGCAGCACCGTGGCCACGATCCAGCCCACGCCACCGATCACGAACGCGGCCACCGCGTTGGGCAGCATGTCCAGGGTCTTGGTGACCATGGCGCGCAGGGGGTCGAGCAGGCCGTCCATCTGCAGCGCGCCCAGGATGGCCGGCACGAACAGCAGGATCACCAGCCAGAACAGCGCGCCGGCGAGGCTGTCGCTGATGGGCGCCATGTCGGCGTGCTCCGAGAGCTTTTCGTCGAGCGTGGTCTTGTCCAGCAGCTTCTGTGAGAGCGCGCGCACCACGCCGGCCACCAGCCAGGCCACCAGCGCGAGCAACAGGCCACCCATCAGGCGCGGCGCATATTCAAAGAGCTGGGTGGTGAAGACCGAAAACGGGCCGGAAACGATGGCGAGGTTCAGCGAGTTGAACACCGCCACCAGGGTGAGCAGGATCACGATCCAGAACAGCGCGAGAGCGACCGCGCCCTCGATGTCCACGCGCGTGTTGGTGAGTTTGCCGAAGCGGTGGTTGACGCCCACGAAGCCCAGGCTCTTGCGCGTCGCGGCGCGCACCAGCACCGCGATGAGCCAGCCCAGGATGAAGATGGCGAGCGCGCCGAGCAGTTGCGGGATGTGGGTGCCCAGCGTGCTTTGCAGCGAGTTCCACAGCGTGTTCGTGTCCATGCCCTACCTCCTGTCGCGTTGGCCGTTGATCGGCCGATGATGCCGGAGGCCTTGCCGCAGCGTCAACCGGTGGGCGCGCGGGTCAGAGCAGGGTGGTGTCGAAGCCCGCTTCGCGCAGGCGCTCGATGACCTGTTCGATGTGTTCGCGCCCACGCGTCTGCAGCACGAGTTCGATCGCCACGTTCTGCGCCGCCAGCAGCGTGAAGGCGCGCTGGTGGTGCACTTCGTCGATGTTGGCGCCGGCCTCGGCCACGGTGGCCGTGATGCGCGCCAGGTTGCCGGGCACGTCGCGCGCGTTGACCTGGATGCGCGCCAGGCGGCCCGCGCGCACCATGCCGCGCTCGATGATGGAGGCCAGCAGCATCGGGTCGATGTTGCCGCCGCTCAGCACCAGACCCACGCGCTTGCCCGCGAAACGCTGCGGGTGTTTGATGAGCGCGGCCAGGCCGGCGGCGCCCGCGCCTTCCACCAGCGTCTTCTCGATCTCCAGCAGCATCACGATCGCCTGCTCGATGTCGCCCTCGTCGACCAGCAGCAGGTCGTCCACCCGCTGGCGGACGATGGCCTCGGTGACCACGCCCGGCGTGCCCACCGCGATGCCCTCGGCAATCGTGCTCGTGCCCTGCGGCAGGTTCGTGCCCTTGATGGCGTTGACCATGGCGGCAAAGCGCTCGGTCTGCACGCCCACGATCTCGATGTCGGGCCGGATCGCCTTGGCGGCCGTGGCGATGCCGGCGATCAGGCCGCCGCCGCCGATGGCGATCACCAGCGTGTCCAGGTCGGGCTGCTCGCGCAGCATTTCCAGCGCCACCGTGCCCTGGCCGGCGACGATCGCCTCGTCGTCGTACGGGTGCACGAACACCAGGCTCTGCTGCTGCGCCAACTCACGGGCGTGCGCGCGAGCCGCATCCAGCGTGTCGCCGTGCAGCAGCACCTCGGCGCCGAAGCCGCGCGTGCGCTCCACCTTCACGCCCGGCGTGAAGCGCGGCATGACGATCACCGCGCGCACGCCCAGCCGGTGCGCGTGGTAGGCCACGCCCTGGGCATGGTTGCCCGCGCTCATGGCCACCACGCCGCGCGAGCGCTCCTCGGGCGTGAGCTGCGCCAGCTTGTTGCAGGCGCCTCGTTCCTTGAAAGAGGCGGTGTATTGCAGGTTCTCGAATTTCAGGAAGACCTGACAGCCGGTGAGCTGGGAGATGGTGCGCGATTCGACGAAGGGCGTGTCCAGCACCTGACCGGCGAGGCGACCGGCGGCGGTCTGGATGTCGTGTAGTTGCAGCATGGCGCGATTGTGTACCGGCCGTGACGGTGTGGTGCGAGGGCAAAGCCCGACAAATTGCTCAAACCGTTCGTATCACTCTCTTCCATGATTCATCAAGCTGGGTTATGGTCCGCTGAAATGTCGGCTCCCCTGGCATGGCGTCACGGGAAGGCATTTCTGGAGGTGTCTGGATGACCAAGCGCTCGCTGCAGTCCGCTGCATCGGCGGCCCGCACCGTACTCGATGCACGCGAAGGCCGTGCCCCTCTCGCGGGCGAGGGGCGCGTTTTCGTGCCCCATGGCCTGCGCCAGGCGCCCGTGCTCGACCTCATGTGCTCGCATTTCGTGCTCACGCTGGCCGCGCGCCAGGGCCCGCGCTTCAACGTGCGGCGCGACCTCAACACCTTGCTCTCGCTCGCCGGCCGCCACCTGGTGTGGCCCCACACCGTGCTGCTGCGCCTGCGCGAGTTCCTGCAGCGCCGCTGCAAGGACAACGAACTCTGGAGCGGCCACGACGGCCTGACCACCAACGCCTTCATGGAGCGCTACGGCGTGTGGCGCGGTCCGTACGAAGAAGGTACGCTGTTCTTCTACCTGGACGAGTACGCCAAGGAGTCGCCCAAGGACCTGCTGTCGGTGCTGGCGGTCACCGGCGACTGGCTCAGCCACTCGCTCAAGAAGCAGTCCACGCTGGTGGAGAAGAACATCGACGCGCTGGCCAGCCTGCTGCAGCTCAACCGCGCCGAGCGCGCACTGCTGCTGTACGGCACGCTCGCGCGCTACCAGCGCGACCTGCGCTCCATCCTGGTCGAGTTCAAGGTCAACAACGCGCCCGAGGCCTACGCGGCCATCGCCGACGTGGCCGGCGTGAAGGCCAGCGAGGTGGGCGAGGCGCTGCGCGCCGGCTCGCGCCTGGAGCGCATCGGCATGGTGGAGAACCTGATCTCCGAGCACAACATCACCGACCTGGCCGACCTCATGAAAGTGAGCGAGAAGCTGCCACCGGTGCTGATGCGTGAGTACCGCACGCAAAGCGAGCTCATGGCCGTGTTCACCCGGCCGGCCGCGCGCTCGGCGCTGACCGCGAAAGACTTCGACTATGTGGGCGAAGACGTGCGCCTGCTCTGCGGCCTGCTGCGCGAGGCCGTGGCGCGCAAGGAGCCGGGTGTGAACGTGCTGATGTACGGTCCGCCCGGCACCGGCAAGACCGAACTCGCGCGCGTGGTGGCGCAGGCCGCCGGCCTGGAACTCTTCGAGGTGGAGTACGCCGACCGCGACGGCAACGCGCTCTCGGGCCGCGACCGCTACCGCTCGCTGCAGATCGCGCAGGTGTTCCTCAAGGGCACGGCGCACTCGGCGCTGCTGTTCGACGAGGTGGAAGACGTGTTCCCGCCGATCTCCAGCGAGGCGGCGCAGATCATGGCGCGCGCCGAACACGTGGCGGCCGCGCACACCGGCAGCGTCAGCGGCAAGGCCTGGGTCAACCAGATCCTGGAGACCAACGCCGTGCCCACGCTGTGGGTGACCAACCGCATCGAGCAGATCGACCCGGCCTTCCGCCGCCGCTTTGCCTACCACCTCGAACTCAAGAGCCCGCCGCCCGGCGCGCGCGAGCAGCTGGTGCGCAAGACGCTGGAAGGCGCGCCGGTGTCCGATGGCCTGGTGGCGCGACTGACCGAACGCAAGGGCCTCACGCCCGCGCAGATCCGCACCGCGCTGCGCTTCGCGCAGCTGGCGGGCCAGCCCGCGCCCAAGCGCGGCAGCAAGGCGCGGGCGGCCGAGGCGGCCGCGCCCGTGCTCGACGAACTGATCGAGCGCCAGCTCAAGAACGCCGACCTGGCCCTGGGCCGCAAGCCCGACCTGGTGCAGCGGCCCAGCGCCACGCAGTACAGCCTGGACATGCTCAACGTCGAATCGCGCTACGAACTGCCGCGCGTGATCGCCGCGCTCAAGGCGCGCGGCCATGGCTGCCTGTGTTTCCACGGCGCGCCCGGCACCGGCAAGACCGCGCTGGCCGAGCACATGGCCCAGCAGCTGGACCGCCCGCTGATGATCCGCCGCGCGAGCGACCTGGTGAGCAAGTTCGTGGGCGAGACCGAGCAGCAGATGGCGGCCATGTTCCGTGAGGCCGAGGCCGAGAAGGCGGTGCTGCTGCTCGACGAGGCCGACAGCTTCCTGCAGGACCGGCGCGGCGCGCAGCGCACCTACGAGGTGACCGAGGTCAACGAGATGCTGCAGGGCATGGAGCGCTTCGCCGGCATCTTCATCTGCACCACCAACCTGATGGACAGCATCGATCAGGCGGCACTGCGGCGCTTCACCTTCAAGATCCGTTTCAAGCCGCTCACGGCGAGGCAGCGCGAGACCATGTTCGTGGTGGAGGCCCTGGAGGGCGATGCCACGCGCCTGGACGCGGGCTTGGCCGCCCGGCTGGCCAAGCTGGAGCAGCTCTGCCCGGGCGACTTCGCGGCCGTGAAGCGCCAGGTGGAGATCCTGGCCGAAGCGCTGGCCCCCGAGGAGTTCATGGCCCAGCTGGAGGCCGAGCACCGCATCAAGCCCGAAGTGCGCGAGGCCAGGGGCATCGGCTTCGTGCACTGATCGAACGAGGCAAAAGAAAAGGCCACCCGAAGGTGGCCTTTTCTTATCCAGTGGCAGCGCGGAACCGGCTTTGCCGGGCCGCTGCCGCCGCCCCTGGGGGTGACGCCGCAGGCGGCGCAGGGGGGATGGTCAGTGCAACAAGGCCATCGGGCCGCTGGGCAGGTCGTCCGCCGAGTACTCGGGGTGGTTGGAGACGAAGAAGCGCAGTTTCTGGTCGAGCCGGGCGACGCGGCTGTTGGCCACGCTTTCGCAGTGGTGCTTGGAAATCAGGCTGAACAGCTTGCTGCGCAGGAACCAGAGATCCTTGGGCGTCTGGCAGGACATCAGCGCGGCGTGCACGCGCTGGCGCACCGGGTCCTTGATGTCGGCCATGGCTTCATGGAACTCGTCAACCAGAAAATCCAGTTCCAGCACCTGGGTGTCGTGGTACTGCGGCTGTACCTGCCGGGATTTGCCAAACCATGGCAACCTGAAAAACATGACGCGCTCCGTTTCGTGGGTCTCAGGCCGAGGGGACAAGAAGTCCTCCGGCTACATCTGAAACATCGGCGCGGCAGGCGCAAGCTTGAGCGGCAGCGGGGCCCGACAGGCGGTGCGCCGACAGGCGGTTGAGGGTCTAGAACCTAGGTAATCAAAGGCCGGGAAAGCGCCCGGCTGGCATCAGACGAAAGCACTCACGACCCGAAGCACGTCCGAGCCGTAGGCTTCGCGCTTTTTCTGGCCGATGCCGGCAATGCCGTCCAGATCGGCCAGGGTTTCGGGTTTGCGGCCGGCGATCGCGCGCAGGGTCGCGTCGTGGAAGATCACGAAGGCCGGCAGGTTGTGCTCGCGCGCCACGCCCGCGCGCCAGGCCTTGAGGGCCTCCAGGCATTCGCGTTCGGACAGGCTGAGCGGCACGCCATCGTCCTTGGCGGTGGCGCGCGAAGCGCGTTGCCGGCCGCTGCGCGCCGAGCTGGTGGCCTTGTCCGCCAGCGACTTGAGCCACACCGGGCTCTGGCCCTTGAGGATGTCGCGCGCCGCGTCGGCCAGGTGCAGGGTGTTGTAGGGCGCGTCGTGCACCTGCACCGCCTCGCGCGCGATCAGCTGGCGCAGCAGCGCGCGCCACTGGGTTTCGGAGAGGTCGGCGCCGATGCCGAAGGTGGACAGCTTCTCGTGGCCGTACTGCTTGACCTTGTCGGTGGCCTTGCCGCGCAGGATGTCCATGATGTGGCCGGCACCGAAGGCGGTGCCGCTGGCCTGCTGCACGCGGTAGATGCACGAGAGCAGCTTGCGCGCCGATTCGGTCGCGTCGTGCAGCTCGGGCGGCGTGAGGCAGTTGTCGCAGTTGCCGCAAGGCTGGCTGGCTTCGCCGAAGTACGACAGCAGGCGCACGCGCCGGCAGTCGCTGGCTTCGGCCAGCGTGAGCAGCGCGTCGAGCTTGCCGCGCAGCACCTGCTTGAATTCGTCCGCCGCCGGACTTTCGTCGATCATGCGGCGCTGGTTCACCACGTCCTGCAGGCCGTAGGCCATCCAGGCGTTGGCGGGCTCGCCGTCGCGGCCCGCGCGGCCGGTCTCCTGGTAGTAGCCCTCGATGTTCTTGGGCATGTCCAGGTGGGCCACGAAGCGCACGTCGGGCTTGTCGATGCCCATGCCGAACGCGATCGTGGCCACCATGATCAGGCCCTCCTCGCGCAGGAAGCGGTCCTGGTGGCGCTGGCGCACGGCCGCGTCCAGGCCCGCGTGGTAGGGCAGCGCGTTGAAGCCGGCCTCGCACAGCATCGTGGCCACTTCCTCGACCCGGCGGCGCGACTGGCAGTAGACGATGCCGGCGTCGTGACCGTCGGCACCGGTGTGCTCGTCGCGGATGAAGCGCTGCAGCTGGGTTGTGGCGTCCTTCTTCTCCACCAGCTGGTAGCGGATGTTGGGCCGGTCGAAGCTGCTGATGAAGGTGCGCGCTTCCTGCAGCTGCAGGCGCTCGACGATGTCGGCGCGCGTGAGGTCGTCGGCGGTGGCCGTCAGGGCCACGCGCGGCACGCCGGCGTAGCGCTCGTGCAGCACCACCAGGGCGCGGTACTCGGGGCGGAAGTCGTGGCCCCACTGGCTCACGCAATGCGCTTCGTCGATGGCGAACAGGCTGAGCTTGCCGCGCTCGTGCAGCGAGTCCAGCAGGGCCAGGAAACGCGGCGTGGTCAGGCGCTCGGGCGCCGCGTAGAGCAGGGTGAGCTCGCCGCGCAGCATCTGCTTCTCGACCTGCTGCGCGTCTTCCAGCGACAGGCTGGAGTTGAGAAAGGCCGCGGCCACGCCAGCCTCGATCAGCGCGCCCACCTGGTCGTGCATCAGCGCGATCAGCGGCGAGATCACCACGGTCAGGCCCTGGCCGGCGCGCTCGCGCACGATGGCCGGCACCTGGTAACACAGCGACTTGCCGCCACCCGTGGGCATGAGCACCAGCGCGTCGCCACCGGCGCCCACGTGCGAGACGATGTCGGCCTGCGGGCCCCGGAAGGCGTCGTAGCCGAACACCTCGTGCAACACGCCGAGGCTGGTTTCCAGGATTTCGCTGCCGGGGGCGATGTCGATGGCTTCGGTCATCCGTTTTACATCTGCTCCCAGGGCAGGCCGTCGTGGCGCCAGCCGTTGAGGCTGGAGCGCTTGAAGTCGTCGTTGAGTTCGCCCTCGAAGCCGTGCAGCACGTGCGCCACGTCGCTGAAGCCGGCGGCCTCCAGGGCCTGGCCCGCGTCCAGCGTGCGTTTGCCGCTGCGGCAGATCAGCAGGATCGGCCGGTGCTTGCCGCCGGCCTCCTGTTCGACCGACGACGCAAAGCGCGCCGGGTCGGGCGTGAGGTCGGGGTATTCGTACCAGGGAATGTTCTCCACGCCGGGCGGGCGGCCCACGTAGAGCGACTCGATCTCCATGCGCACGTCGACAAACAGCGGGGGCTCTTCGCCACGGGCCGCGCGCTGCTCGCGTTCGGCCTGCAGCCAGGCCCAGGCCTGCTGGGGCGTGAGGTGTTTCATGGCGGGTATTGTCGGGGAATTCGCAGGGCCGCCCGGATGACCGTGGGCCCTGGGCCTGGGAGGCTACCTACAATCCAGGGCATGAACGCCCCTGCCTACACCCGCGCCCAGGCGCTGCCCGAGATCCTGAAGCACCGCATCGCCATCCTCGATGGCGCCATGGGCACCATGATCCAGCGCTTCAAGCTGGGTGAGGTCGAGTACCGGGGCGAGCGTTTCAAGGACTTCCACAAGGACGTCAAGGGCAACAACGAGCTGCTCAGCCTCACGCGCCCGGACGTGATCCGCGACATCCACGAGGGTTACCTCGCCGCCGGCGCCGACCTGATCGAGACCAACACCTTCGGCGCCACCACCATCGCGCAGGACGACTACGAGATGGGCCACCTCGCGCGCGAGATGAACCTGGCCTCGGCCCGCCTGGCCCGCGAGGCCTGCGACAAGTTCAGCACGCCCGACAAGCCGCGCTTCGTGGCCGGCGCCCTGGGCCCCACGCCCAAGACCGCGAGCATCAGCCCCGACGTGAACGACGCCGGCGCGCGCAACGTCACCTTCGAGCAGCTGCGCGCGGCCTACCTGGAGCAGATCGAGGCCCTGGTCGAAGGCGGGGCCGACGTGCTGCTGGTCGAGACCATCTTCGACACGCTCAACGCCAAGGCCGCGCTGTTCGCGGTGGACGAGTTCTTCGAACAGTCGGGCCAACGCCTGCCGCTGATCATCAGCGGCACCGTGACCGACGCCTCCGGCCGCATCCTCAGCGGCCAGACCGTGACCGCCTTCTGGGCCAGCGTGCGCCACCTGCAGCCGCTGGCCGTGGGCCTGAACTGCGCGCTGGGCGCGGCGCTGATGCGCCCCTACATCCAGGAACTGGCCAAGGCCGCGGGTGACACCTTCATCAGCTGCTACCCCAACGCCGGCCTGCCCAACCCCATGAGCGACACCGGCTTCGACGAGACGCCGGCCGACACCAGCCGCCTGCTGCGCGAGTTCGCGGCCGAAGGTCTGGTCAACATCGTGGGCGGCTGCTGCGGCACCACGCCGCAGCACATCGAGGCGATCCGCCTGAGCGTGGAGCCCATGGCGCCGCGCAGCGTGCGGCGCGACTTCTTCTACAAGGAAGCGGCCTGAAGCCCCACGGCGGCGCGGGGTTTGAAGGACCTCGTGCATAATCGCCGTTCCCTTCAAGGGGAGTAGTCAGTCCACCACCCGGCGTCCAGCCGGGCCTCGGTGGGCGGGGTTTCCGTCATTACGTGGCCTGCGGGCCACCGGGAATCCAGAGCCGCGCCACGCGCGGTGGTGACAAGACCTTGGGGTGTTTGTTCAACACCAACCTGAGGTTTTTCAATGGAAAGCATTGCCCCGCTGTGGCTGTGGGTCGTCTTCGTCGTGTTCGTCGTGGCGGCTCTGTTCGTGGATTTCGTCGTGCTCAAGAAGCAGGGCTCGCACGCCGTGGGCGTGAAGGAGGCGCTGAACTGGTCGTTCGCCTGGGTGGCGCTCAGCCTGCTGTTCAACGGCCTGTTCTGGTGGGCCGTGAAGGACGCCACCGGTTCGAGCGCGATCGCGACCGAGAAGTCGCTCGAGTTCCTCACCGGCTACCTGATCGAGAAGAGCCTGGCGGTCGACAACATCTTCGTCTTCCTGCTGATCTTCAGCTACTTCGCCGTGCCGGCGGCGTTCCAGAAGCGCGTGCTCATGATCGGCATCCTGGGCGCGATCGTGTTGCGCACCGTGATGATCCTGGTGGGCGGCTGGCTGCTGGCGCAGTTCCACTGGATCCTCTACGTGTTCGGCGCCTTCCTGGTGCTCACGGGCGTGAAGATGTGGTGGGCCGCCGGCCAGGAGCCCAGCCTGGACGAGAACCCCGCGCTGAAACTGCTGCGCCGCGTGCTGCCCGTGAGCAAGGGTTTTGACGGCGAGAAGTTCTTCACCGTGGAGAACGGCAAGCGCATCGCCACGCCGCTGCTCATGGTGATCTGCCTGGTCGGTTTCACCGACGTGATCTTCGCGGTCGACTCCATCCCGGCCATCTTCGCGGTCACGCGCGACCCGTTCATCGTGCTGACCAGCAACGTGTTCGCCATCCTGGGCCTGCGCGCCATGTTCTTCCTGCTGCAGGCCGCGGCGAGCCGCTTTCACCTGCTCAACTACGGGCTGGCGCTGATCCTGGTTTTCATCGGCACCAAGATGCTGCTGATCGACATCTACAAGATCCCGGTCGCGGTGGCGTTGGGCGTGGTGCTGTCCATTCTGGCCATCACCATGCTCTGGAGCGCGCGCACGGCGAAGGCCTGACGCTTCAGTCCAGGTCGGGCACCAGCCGGTCGATCTCCTGCTGCATGGAGAACACCAGCTGGCTGTAGAGCTGCAGCTTGCTGTCGGCCTCGCGCAGGCGCCGGCTCAGGCGCAGCGCCACGGCGCTGAGCAGCTTGGCGGCGGTGGCGGGCTCTTCGGCGATCAACGCTTCCAGCGCATCGCGCGTGAGCACCGCGCAGCGCACTTCGGTGCTGGCGGTGCAGGTGGCCGAGCGCGCCGCGCCGTCCATCAGCGACATCTCACCCATCAGGTGGCCGGGGCCGAGCACGTTGACGGTCTGGGCGTCGACGCGGCTCACGTTGAGCGCCTCGACCGTGACCTCGCCTTCCACCACCAGCGCCATGAAGCCGTCGTCACCGCTGCCCCCGCTGTCGCCCTGGCGGATGATGGCCTCGCCCTCGGCGCAGCGCCGCACCTCCATGTAAGCCACCACCGTGAGCGCCTCGCGCTCGCTGAGCTGGATCAGCGCGTTCGCCGAGCGCAGCAGCTCCGCCGCGCGCCGGGCCGTGCCCGAAGCGCTCGCGCGGGCGCGGCGCTCGTTGGGGCGCGCGCCGAACAGGGTGTTGAACAAGGCCATGGCGGGTGACGGGTGGGCGG
>NZ_JBYTAE010000060.1:0-40181 GCF_058787875.1 Hydrogenophaga sp. FW305-3-2-15-A-LB1
GCCAAGGCTCATTTGTTTCATGTCGTCAATGTCTCACATCACGCAGGCACAGCGGAGGTTGTGCAGACCTTCCCTAGGAGACAAGCCATGATCGAACAACAACTCAAAGACGAACTGCTGATCCGGCAGATGGTGGAGCGCTGGGCCGTGTGGCGCGACGCCGGCGACTGGGAGCGCTTCGCCACCGTGTGGCACCCCCGGGGCGTGATGATGGCCACCTGGTTCCAGGGCCCGTTCGCCGACTTCATCCGCGTCACGCAGGAAGGCTGGGCCAAGGGCGTGAGCATCCTGCACTTCCTGGGCGGCTCGGCGATCGAGGTGGCGGGCGACCGCGCCATCGCGCAGACCAAGATGACCATCTCGCAGCGCGGCATGGTCGACGGCGCCAACGGCCCCGTGATGTGCGACGTGGTCTGCACCGGCCGCTTCTACGACTTCGTGGTGCGCGAAAAAGGCGAGTGGAAGCTGCTGCACCGCCAGCCCATCTACGAAAAAGACCGCATCGACCCGATCGATTCCACCGCCGTGCTCGCGCTCGACCAGGAAGCCCTGGCCAGGATGCCCGAGGGCTACCGCCACCTGGCCTACATCCAGACCCGCATCGGCTACACGGTGAAGATGGACATGCCCATGCTCAAGGGCCACGAGGTGGACGAGCTCTACCGCCGTGGCGCGCGCTGGCTGGCCGGCGGCGAGCTGGAGCGCGAAGTGAACCCGGGCTGAGTTTCATGCGGCGGGCGCGGGCCGCCGTCCAACCGCGCCAGACACCACAACAAGGAGACAAGACATGAACGCACTCGATCCGACGTGCGGGGGACCGGCTTCGCCGCTTCGCCGCCAACTGCTCGCCGCCGTGCCGGCCGCCGCACTCGCTTCCCTGGCCCCGGCCGGCGCCTGGGCGCAGGCCGACTACCCCAACCGGCCCCTGCGCGTGATCGTGCCGCAACCGCCCGGTGGTGGCTTCGACTTCGTGGGCCGCGCGCTCGCCGACCGCCTCGCCCAGCCGCTGGGCCAGCCTGTGGTGGTGGAGAACCGCACCGGCTCGGGCACCGTGGTGGGCACCGACGCCGCCGCCAAGGCCGCGCCCGACGGCTACACCTTGCTCACCGGCTCGGTGTCGAACATGGTCCTGAACATGGGCCTGTACAAGAACCTTTCGTACGACAGCCTCAAGGACTTCGAACCCGTGGGGCTGGCCGTGAGCTACAGCTACACGCTGCTCGGCCGCAACAGCCTGCCGTTCAACAACCTGGCCGGCCTGGTGGCCTACGCCAAGGCCAACCCCGGCAAGCTCACCTACGCCTCGGCCGGCAACGGCTCGGGTCAGCACGTGATCGCCGCGGCGCTGTGGAGCCTGGCGGGCGTGGACATCGTGCATGTGCCCTACCGGGGCGCGCAGCCGGCGTACGCCGACCTGCTCGGCGACCGCGTGGACCTGTTCTTCGACCTCACGCCCACCACCCGCGCGCACGTGGACACCGGCAAGCTCAAGGCCATCGCGGTCTCCAGCGCCGAACGCAACCCCATGCAGCCCACGGTGCAGACCATCAACGAGTCCGGCACCGTCAAGCTCGAGCTGGAATCGTGGTTCGGTTACTTCGCGCCCAGCAAGACCCCGCCCGAGGTGCTGGCGCGGCTGCGCACCGAACTGGCGAAAATCATCGCCACGCCCGAGCTTCAGGAAACCTTCCGCAAGGCGGGCGGTTCGCCCATGAAAATCAGCGTGGCCGACACCAAGACCATGCTGGCACGGGACGTGCAACGATGGACCGGTCTCATCAGGGCCGCCAACATCAGTTTGGACTGAGTTTTTCTTCTTCTACTTTCTGCCTCACACCATGACCCTCGACGCGTTAGCCCTCGACCAGATCTTCCTCAAGGCGCGCACCGCCAACACCTTCCTCGACAAGGCCGTGCCCGACGAGCTGCTCAAGCAGGTGTACGACATCGCCCGCATGGGGCCGACCTCGATGAACACGCAGCCGGCGCGCTACGTGTTCCTCAAGACGCCCGAGGCGCGCGCGCGCCTGCTGCCCGCGCTCTCGCCGGGCAACCTGGACAAGACGCGCGTGGCGCCGGTCACGGTCATCGTGTGTGCCGACACCCGCTTCCACGAGTTCATGCCCCAGGTGTGGCACCGTGAAGGCGCGAAGGAAAACTTCGAGAGCAACCCCGCGCTGAGCGAAGCCACGGCCACCCGCAACAGCACGCTGGGCGGGGCGTACTTCATCATCGCGGCGCGCGCGCTGGGCCTGGACTGCGGACCCATGAGCGGCGTGGACCTGGCCAAGGTGAACGCCGAGTTCTTCCCCGACGGGCGCTGGCGCGCGAACTTCCTGATCAACCTCGGGTACGGGGACGGCAAGGTGTTCGACCGCAATGCGAGGTTGAGTTTCGAGCAGGCTTGCCAGGTGCTTTGAGCGGTGCGGAGGGGCCTTGCCGAAGGCCTCCTTCCGTTTGAAGCGGCCACGCCACCTAGTACCGAGAGTGAGGCTAACCAGATACTCGGCAGGCTCACGAACAGCGAGACCGCAAAGCAAGCCGCAACGACTCCCAACATCACAGGAGCGGCGGGCAAGTGCTGAGCAAGCAGCTGCTCGATCTCTTGTTCAGCATTTCCCAACGGGCCTGGAGGTGTCTTAACTTGGCACTCCAGTGTCGGCTCCTGGCCGATTCCTGAAGTCTAGCCTTGCAGCTGGCGAGCGGCCACCCATCAAGGTGGGTCGCCAGCCGCTTGCAATCATGGACAATTGCTTATCGGTTAAGCCACTCCGGGAGAAAGTGATGTACCCACACGACAAGGACAGCCCGCCTGACACGCTCTCTCTCATTGGAAACATTGCCGGTATCGCGTCGCTTGTTCTCGCCGTCGCGGGAAATAACATCACGGCGCTCAGTGCACTCCAACGATGGGGGTTGGCTGTGGCGTCGGCAGCCATGCTCTGGGCTTTTTTCTTCGGCCTTCTCATCGTGCAGTCGAAGGTGCACATAGCTCATCGAAACGCAGGTCGCGTTTTCTCCATCTTCTTCTTTGGCGGCGTTATTGGTGCCGGTCTAATCCTGGCGGTTCTTCCGTTCTTCGCCTTTGGTTTGCCGCCAGAGCAGCACGACTACTTGAGCATCGGCGCAGCCGCCTTGTTCACGTTGATAGCAACGCTTTCAGCATTCGGGTTCGCCGATCAGGCCAGCTAGTCGTGGGCATTCGCCGCCGGACCGTTGCAGCCCTTCAAGGCCTGGCGAGGCTCAAGCAGATTCGAGTGCCTTGGCTGACAGGAATGGGAGGATGTTGCTCATCGCCCGTGAAACGAACTGGTCCTTCTCGCCCACAGGTGCAACGTAATGAAGTGCGCTCTCGGCAGCCTCGACACCTTCAAGCCTCGCAATGATCCATGCGGCCAGGTAAGGCGATGCCAGGCAGCCGCCCGCCGTGGCGACGTTGTCGCGTGCGAAGAAGGGTTGATTGAGCACGTCCACGCCGGCCTCTTGCACCCATGGTTTGGTGGTCAGGTCGGTGCAGGCGGAAACGCCTTGGAGCAGACCGAGTTTGGCAAGGACAAGGGTGCCAGAACACTGCGCCGCCAGCAGTTGCCGTGATGGGTCCAGCTTCAGTTGTGACATCAGCACCGGGTTGGCGACGACCTCCCGTGTGAGGAGCCCGCTTCCAATGAGGACCGCATCCGCGCTGACCGCGTCCTGCAGCGTGGCTTGGGCTTCCACCACCACACCGTTCATGGAGCGCACCTTGGCAGAAGGGCTGGCGATCGAGACGCGCCAGCCAGGCTTCTTGACGCGATTCAAGATGCCGAGGGCCACAAAAGAGTCAAGCTCGTTGTAGCCCTCAAAAGTCAGGATGGCAATGTGCATGAGGTGCCCTCGATAACGATCAACACATGGTCGGTGAAGTTGACGGCGGTTATTGGCCTCGACCTGGATTTTCGCTCAAGCTCGCTTTTGCGAAAGGGGGCTTGCTGCGGACCGCTCGTCGAACGTCCAGTTGCAGCCGATCTGACAATGAAACAGTCCGCCGCACCTGCGGGGATTGGCATAAAGTCTTTTCCGCTCACGAAAAAGGTGAGCCGGGTGTGAGAACCTGCAAACGTAGGCGGAGGCCGTGAACCTGGCAAGGAAAATGGCCTCTGTCGTTCCAGACCTATGCCTTTTTGGCGGCCTGGACGGGAGGCCGCAAGGCCTACCGGTTTGCCCAGCGTTTCCGGTTCTCACCCCGTTCAGGCCGCCGCCCTTATCCAGGGCGGCGGCTGTTCACCAACGAACAGGGAAGCCACCACATGCCTCGGCTGCAGCACAAGCAACAGAGACTCGCCGTCTTGTTTGACGCGGAAAACGTCTCCTACACACTCACCCGTCCCATCCTGCTGCGCGCCGCGAGCTATGGCGTGCTGGCGGTCAAGCGTGCGTATGCGGACTGGTCCCGGCCGGGCATGAGCCGCTGCAAGAATGTGCTGCTGCACAACGCGATCGAGCCGGTGCAGCTCTTTCCCTACGCCATGGGCAAGAACGCCGCCGACATCGTGCTCAGCCTGGACGCGATGTCGCTGGCGAACACGGGCCAGTTCGACGGGGTGTGCCTCGCGTCGTCGGACAGCGACCTCACACCACTGGCCTTCTGCCTGCGGCGCGAGGGTCTGCGGGTTTACGGCTTTGGCGCGCGGCAGACGCCGCGGGCCTTCGTGGCGGCGTGCAACAGCTTCATCTACACGGAGTCGATCGCCGTCGCGGCCTGAGCCTGCCCGCTCGTTCGTTGATTCAGGCCGCGCGCCGGGCCATCAGCGCCCACACGCCGGCCGCCGTCAGCAGCGAGCCGCCCGCGAGGTGAAAGCGCCGCTGCGCGCGCGGCGAGGTGAGCACCCGGCGCGCCGAGGCCGCGAACACGGCGTACAGCGTGGCGTTGAGCGTGGCCAGCACCACGAAGGTGATGGCCAGCACCCACAGCTGCGGGCCCACCGGCACCGAGGGGCTGATGAACTGGGGCAGGAAGGCCACGAAGAACACGATGCCTTTGGGGTTGAGCGCGGTCACCAGGTAGGTGTTGGCGAACAGGCGCCAGCGCGATTGCGGCGCGGGCGGGGCGGCCAGCTCGGTGGACGAGATACCCGCGCGCAGCAGCTTCACGCCCAGGTAGATGAGGTACAGGCCGCCGGCCCATTTGATGAGGGTGAACCAGAAGGCCGAGGTGGCGAGCAGCGCGCCCAGGCCGAGCAGCGAGACCGCCAGCGCGGTGGAGTCGCCCAGCGCCACGGCCGCCACCAGCGGCACGTTGGCGCGCCGGCCGTGGGCCATGGAGTAGCTGATGACGGTGAGGATGGTCGGGCCGGGGATGATCAGCATGACGGCCGATGCGGCGACGAAGGCGAGCCAGAGTTCGATGGGCATGGAAGCGTTCCGGTTGGTCCGAGCGTGGTTTAGCCGAGGGTGGTGTCGCTCTGGGCGTGGGCGTCGCCCATGTAGAGCTTGAGGATGGGGCCTTCGCCGTCGTGTTCCCACACGCGGCCGCGGATGAGGAATTGCCGGCCACCCAGGCGGACCAGGTCGCCCTGGGCCGGTTGCACCGAGTGGCCTTGCCAGAAGGCGGGCACGGTGATGGGGGTGCGGCGGATCCAGGCCTGGTCTTCCGCGCTGAACACCAGGACCGTGCGCAAGCTCGATGGGCTCATGGGTGTCTCCTTGGGCTGGCTGGCTTTGGGGGGCCGATGAACGGGAGCTTAGCGCAAGCGGGCGGGCCGGGGTGAGCAAAAAAGACATGGTTTCCCCACACAAGACGGCCCCGGGGGCGTCGATACAGCAGACATCTGTCCACACATTCAAGGTATCCGCCATGCGCGTCAACTCTCCCGTTACCCAGCGTGAATACGAGTTCCCCGACAATGCCACGCTGATGTCGACCACCGACACCCAGAGCCACATCACCTACGCCAACGCAGCGTTCGTGGACGTGAGCGGTTTCACGCTGGAGGAGATCCAGCGCCAGCCGCACAACCTGGTGCGGCACCCGGACATGCCCAAGGAGGCGTTCGCCGACATGTGGGCCACGCTCAAGGGCGGTGAGCCCTGGACGGCCCTGGTGAAGAACCGCCGCAAGAACGGTGACCATTACTGGGTGCGGGCCAACGCCACGCCGGTGATTCGCAACGGCCAGACCGTGGGCTACATGTCGGTGCGCACCAAGGCCAGCCGCGAAGAGATTGCCGGCGCCGAGCGGCTCTACGCCGACATGCGCGAGGGCCGCGCCCGCCACCTGAAGCTGCACAAGGGCCTGCTGCTGCGCACCGGGCTGATGGGGCTGACGACCGTGTTCAAGACCATGGGCGTGCGCAGCCGCATCCGCCTGCCGCTGGCGGTGTTGCTGGCCGCGCTGGTGGGTGGCTCGCGGGTGCTTGGCATGGAAGGGATGGCCTGGGCGGAGTTCGCCGGCCTGTCCGCCGTGGGCGTGGGCCTGGCGGGCTGGTTCCTCGAATCGCAGCTGGCCGGCCCGCTGGAGTACCTGCGCGAGCAGGCCCTGCGCGTGGCCACGGGCGACACCCACAAGGTGGCGCATATGGACCGGGTGGACGAAATCGGCATGACCATGCGCACCATCAGCCAGCTGGGCCTGATGTTCCGCTGGTTGATCGACGACGTGAGCCAGCAGGTGCTGACGGTGCAGACGGCGGTGACCGAGATCGCCCAGGGCAACAACGACCTGAGCCAGCGCACCGAGCAGGCGGCGTCCAGCCTGCAGCAGACGGCGGCGTCCATGGAGCAGATGACCGCCACCGTGCGCCAGAACGCCGAGACCTCCAGCCAGGCCAACCAGCTCTCGGGCACGGCCAGCGACGCGGCTTCGCGCGGCGGCCATGCAGTGTCCCAGGTGGTGCACACCATGAGCGAGATCACCGAGAGCTCGCGCAAGATCAGCGACATCATCGGCGTGATCGACGGCATCGCCTTCCAGACCAACATCCTGGCGTTGAACGCGGCGGTGGAAGCCGCTCGGGCCGGTGAGCAGGGTCGGGGCTTCGCGGTGGTGGCCGGTGAGGTGCGCAGCCTGGCGCAGCGCAGCGCCGAGGCGGCCAAGGAAATCAAGCAGCTGATCGGCGCCAGCGCGGGCAAGGTGGAGGCCGGCACGCGACTGGTGGACGACGCGGGCAAGACGATGGACGAGATCGTGCAGCAGGTGCGGCGCGTGTCGGACCTCATCAGCGAGATCAGCGCGGCCACGATCGAGCAGAGCGGCGGCATCCAGCAGGTGAGCCAGGCCGTGGGCCACCTCGACCAGGTGACGCAGCAGAACTCGGCCCTGGTGGAGCAGGGTGCCGCCGCCTCACAAAGCCTGCAGCAGCAGACGAAGCGGCTGGTGGAGGCGGTGAGCGTGTTCCGCTGAAACCGGCGCCGTCATGCCTCCTCGACCCGCGTGGTGATGCGCAGGCCGGTGGCGGCTTCATCGAAGTCCTCCAGGGACAGCAGGCCGGTGCACGGCCGGGCGCCGATCGGCAACTGCTCGCCGGCCGCCAGTTTCTTCACCAGGGCCCAGGCCGCGAGGGTGGGCACATAGGGCCCGTGGCCCTCGGTAGCGATCAGTTCCCAGGTGCGCGCGATGGGTTGGTCCCGGTGGTCCACCCCTTTGGCCCGCACGTGCATGGCCCCGGCATCGCTGCCCCAGGTCTTGAACAGGTCCGCCGCGCGGGTGAGCAGCCTGGCGTGGGCCGACCAGTCGCGCACCAGGCCCAGGCGCCTGGCCAGCGCCATGAGGTTCATGCCCCGGTGCAGGAAGGCCAGCTCCAGGCCCGCGCCGAACCGCACCGTGGGTGCGCCCGGGTAGCGCGCTGGGAGGAGGCTCAGGTCGGGCACCTCGCAGGGTGAGAGCAGCCGCGCCCCGACCGGTGCGCCATACCGATGGCGGTACGACCGCCCCCAGCCGAGTTCGCTGCGGCCGTCGGCGTGCGCGATGGTTTGCCCGCAATAGCTCAGGATGCCTTGCACGGTGGAGAGCCCGCGCTCGGTGCGGTTGCCCGGGCTGATGCCGATGTCGATGGAGCGCACCAGCGCCATGCCTCGGCTGAGGTGGTCCGCCGCCGCGGCCGACAGCGCGGGGACGGAGTTGGCGCCGCTGAGCACCAGCACACCGGCCGCTTTGGCCGAGGCGTCCAGAGCGCCGATGCCGGCGACGAAGTCACGGCCGTCGGCCAGATCGATGTAGTGCGTGCCGTGGCGGATGCAGGTCTCGGCCACGTGGTGGTTCTGGCCCTGGAAGGGGCCCGAGGTGTGCACCACCACATCCGGGGTCCACTGCGCCAGGGCCTGTTCGAGAGAGGGGGTATGGACGTCCAGCGCCGCGGGATGAAGCTCCGCGGCGGCGGAGGCCTGGAGCGTTTGAACCAGGGCTTGCGCGGAGGCCGCGTGCCGGCCCGCGACCACGATGCTCAGGCCTTCAAGCCGCGCCAGGCGCTCGACGAGGCGGCTGCCGAAGAAGCCGTATCCCCCTGTCACCAACACCCGGTAGCCGCTGTGCATACCGGAGTCTAGTGCGGGCGCAGGTTCAGTGGGCCGGGGGCGCGAGCACCAGGTGGCGTTGCACCCACCAGCCGATGGCGCGGGGCAGTTCGGACCAGTGCCAGGTGCTGGGCTGGCACTGCACGCAGTTGGCGCCGGGGTCGTCGAAGCTCAACACGTCGAAGTCGGTGTGGGCGAGCGCGAGTTCGCGGCTGAGCATGCAGCCGCTGGCGCGGTCGATGCGGGCGTCCAGGATGGCCAGGGCCGGGGGCGATTGCTGCGCGCGCCGCAGGGCGGCGACGGGGTCAACCGTCCAGTAGATCTGGGTGCTGCGCATCCAGTCGCCGACGAGGCCCCGCACCGTGTCCAGGTATTCGCCACGCGGGCAGACCACCAGCACCTGCAGGGGCTGGGTGTCGAGCGGCGCGGGGAGGGAAACGGTCATCTCAGGCTCCTGTCGGCTGGACGCGAGAAGCCGCGCCGCCATGCAGAGACTGTGCAGCGCATCGGGGCGCGTGCCTGCGGGGAAAACTGGACGGTGCGGGGCGGAATCACCCGCAAGCCCAGGGCGCCTGTGCGAAAGTCCTCAGTCGTCTTCGGCGCTGATCAGGCCTTCGCGGATGGCCAGGCGCACGAGCGCGGGCAGGTCGCTCACGCCGAGCTTGGCCATGAGCCGGCTGCGGTAGGACTCGACCGTCTTGGGCGAGAGGTGCAGCTGTTCGCCGATGGCCACGCTGGTCAGGCCGCGCACCACGAGCAGGATGACCTGCTGTTCGCGCGCCGAGAGCGATTCGATGCTGCTGGGCGGGGCGTCGCCCATGAGTCCTTCGACCGCCAGCTCGGCCACGCCGATGCCCAGGTACTTGCGGCCCTCGCTCACCGCCGCCACCGCGTCGATCACGTCCCGCGAGGGCGAGCCCTTGAGCACGTAGCCGAAGGCGCCCAGGCGCATCGCTTCGGCCACGTGCCTGGGCTGGGCCGACATGGTCAGCAGGATGGTGCGGGTGCTGAGTTTGCGCCGCTGCAGCTGTTCGAGCAGTTCGAAGCCGGAGCGGTGGGACAGGTGCAGGTCGAGCAACAGCACGGTGGGCACCAGGCGCACGATGTCGGCGAGCGCGGGGGTGGGCTGGTCCGATTCGCCGACCACGTGGTGCCCGGCGCCTTCGAGCACCGCGCGCAGGCCGTCCCTCATCATCGCGTGGTCGTCTACCAGGTATATGTCGCTCATGGCAGTCTCAAGGTGGCGCAATCAGGGTCTTGCGGGTGACGGTTCTCCGGGGGGGATGGCCGGTGGGGTTCCCCAGGTGAGAGAGATGACGGTGCCGCCTTTGGGCAGGCCCTTGGCTTCCATGCGCGCACCGATGGCCAGCGCGCGTTCGCGCATGCCCACGATGCCGAGGTGCCCGGGCCGGCCAGCGGCCATCTTGGGCGTCAGGCCTTTGCCATCGTCGGTCACCTGAAGGTGCAACCACTCGGCTTCGCCATCGACACGCACCACCACCTGGCTCGCGTTGGCGTGCATCACGGCGTTGGCCAGGGCTTCCCGGGCCACCATGAAGGCGGCGTATTCCACGTCGGCGGGCCAGCGCACGTCGCTTGCGGTGGGCGAGATTTTCAGCAGCAGCGCCACCGGCTCGGCATCGGGGGTGCGCGTGTGCACCTCGTTTTCCAGCGCCGCCTGCAGGCCGAGTTCATCCAGCAGCGGTGGACGCAGCTCCACCAGCACCTGGCGCACCTCGGTGTTGGCGGTGTCGATCATGTTGCCCAGCTTGAAGGCGCGCTCTTTGGCCTTGTCGGGCAGGCCGAGCGGGATCATGCCCGTGAGCGCGTCGAACGACAGCCGGATCGCGCCCAGCGTCTGTCCGAGCTGGTCGTGCAGGATCTGGGCCAGCCGGCGCGTGGTCTGTTTTTCCTGATGCAGCAGGCGGCGCGTGAGTTCGGAGAGCTCGAGCTGGTACTGCGCCACGGCGCGCTCGGCGCGCACGCGCTCGGTCACGTCGCGCAGGATGGCGGTGAGCACCTTGTTGCCGCGCACGGTGATCTGCGAGATCGAGGCTTCGAGATTCAGCGTCTGGCCGTCGGCCCGCAGGCCGGTCACGCGCCCCACACCCATGGGGCGTGTGGTGGTGTGGGATTCCGCAAAACGCTGCAGGTGTCCGAGGTGCTGGGCGCGTTGCATCTCCGGCAGCAGGACGTCCAGTGGCTGCCCGATCATGCTGCTCTCGGGGTGGCCGAAGATGCGGGCGGCGGCGGGGTTGAAGAGGCTGATGCGCCCCTGCAGATCCACGCTGATCACCGCATCGCTCGCGGAGTTGATCACCGCGCTCAGCACCTCGCCCTGTTCGCGCAGGTGTTGCTCGGACTGGCTGTAAGGCCGCGCCAGGTGGCGCGAGATCGCGAAACCGGCCAGGCCCAGCAGCAGCGTGGTGATGCCGCCCCAGGTCAGCAGGCTGCGCTCGAGCTGGCGCACGGGCTCGACCGCGGCGCTCAGCGGCTGGTAGCCGACCACCTGCCATGGGGTGCGCAGTTCCGAGTCCCGGGGCTGAATGGCCACGTGCGAGAGGAGGTAGTGCCTGCCTTTGTCGTCCTGCACGGTGTGGGCGTCTTCTTCAGGGCCGGTCAGCAGAACGTTCCATTCGCTGTCGGTCACCGTCGGCCGCTCCCCGATCAGCACGCGCCCGTCGGCGTCGACCAGGGCCAGGTTCAGGGACCGGCGGACCTCTGGCGGCCCCAGCACCTGCTGGCGCAACTGGTCGAAGAAGCGGGCGTCGAGGTGCGCGGCGATCACCCCACGGGTCAGCCCCTGGGTGTCGTAAACGGGCATGGCGATGTCGGCGAGCTCTTCCGGCACCTGCAGACCCCGTTTGCTCAGGGGGTCGCGCAGCGCCACCGGCGGGTGCAGGCTGCCGAACCACAGGCCGTCCCGGCCGTTGGTGAACACCCCGCGATGGGCGATCGAAGTGCCTTCGAGCAGGCGATCGCTGGCCACTTCCACTTCGCCGTGCTCATTGGTCACACCGATCCACACGTAGCTGTTGGTGCTGATCTTCAGGCGCTGTATCTGATCGCGCCAGGTGTCGGTGTGGATGTCGGCCCGGGCCATTTCGCCGAGCAGCTGGAGTTCGACGGTGCGGCGGGCCAGCGAGCGCGAAATTTGGTCCGCGTACAGCTGGGCGGATTGCTCGACACGGGTGCCCGCGCGCTGTTCCAGTTCCTTGGCCACGATGATCTCGGCCAGCAGCAGCGAGAGAACCAGCAACACCAAGGCCACCACCGCGGGCAGCAGCGGCAGTATCCAGGTCAGAACTCGGTCGCGGGGTGCAGCGGTCGTCAAGGGGCTCCCTCTTCTTTTGGGTGGCGCCCTGCCAGCGTATCAGAGCTTGCGAGGTCTTTCGTGTGAAATATCACTCGACAACGGGCCTGTCCGTGGCGAATATGACTTCACTTGCACGAGGCCCTTCATGCGCATCCCCTTGTTGATCATTGGCGCTGTTCTGTGGCACACAGATTTGCATGCGCAGGTGGTCGAGCGGGTGGTGGAGCTGCCCACCCGCCCCGGCGTGACGCAGCGCCTGCTGCTCACCGAGGTGCCGGGCGCCAGGGCGGCGGCGGTGCTGCTGGCCGGTGGGCACGGCGGCCTGCAGATCCAGAACGATGGCTCGCTGCGCTGGGGTGGCGGCAACTTCCTGGTGCGATCGCGCGCGCTGTTTGCGCAGCAGGGCGTGACGGTCGCGGTGGTGGACGCGCCTTCGGACAAGCAGCGCCCTCCGTACCTCAGCGGGTTTCGCCAGCAAGCTGACCATGTGGTCGATGTTCAGGCCGTCATCGCCTGGCTGCGCGAGACGGCGAAGGTGCCGGTGTGGCTGGTGGGCACGAGCCGGGGCACGCAGTCGGCGGCGCACGTGGCCATCAGCCTGGACGCGCCCCAGGGTCCGGACGGCGTGGTGCTCACCTCGACCATTCTCAGCGACCCCCGTGGCCGGCCCGTGCCCGCGATGGCGCTGGATCGGCTGCGTGTGCCCGTGCTGGTGGTGCACCACCAGCAGGATGCCTGTTCGCACTGTCCCTACAGCGAAGTGCCGGCGCTGATGGGCAAGCTCACCCACGCACCGCGTTCGCAGGCCATGGGTGTGACCGGCGGCGTCACGCGGGGCGACCCCTGCGAGGCGCAGAGCCACCACGGCTTCAACGGCATCGAAGCCGAGGTGGTGGGCCAGACGGTGGCGTGGATGCTGGCGAAATAGAGGCGGGCCGTCACAGCGGTTTCAAGGGGATGGGCTACATTGCGGGCGGTCGCTCCACTCCAGTTCCCATGCCCGAACCCGCCACCCTCGAACCCCCCGCCGCCGTCGGCTTTGGCGAGGCCCTGCGCTTCTGGCTCAAGCTGGGTTTCATCAGCTTCGGCGGGCCGGCCGGGCAGATCGCGATCATGCACACCGAGCTGGTGGAGCGCCGCCGCTGGATCAGCGAACGCCGCTTCCTGCACGCGCTGAACTACTGCATGCTGCTGCCCGGCCCCGAGGCGCAGCAGCTCGCCACTTACATCGGCTGGCTGATGCACCGCACCTGGGGCGGCATCGTGGCCGGCGCGCTGTTCGTGCTGCCCTCCCTGTTCATCCTGATCGGACTGTCCTGGGTGTACCTGCGCTTTGGCGACGTGCCGGTGGTGGCGGGCATCTTCTACGGCATCAAGCCGGCCGTGACGGCGCTGGTGCTGCACGCGGCGCACCGCATCGGCACGCGCGCGCTGCGCAACCCCTGGATGTGGGGCATCGCCGCCGCCGCCTTCGTGGCCATCTTCGGGTTCGACACACCGTTCCCCGCCATCGTGCTGGCCGCCGGCCTGATCGGCCACTTCGGCGCGCGGCGCTGGCCCCAGGTCTTCGCGCTGGGCGGTGGCCACGGTGCCCAGGCGGCGGGCCATGGGCCGGCCTTGATCGACGACCACACGCCCACGCCGGCGCACGCGCGTTTCTCGAAACGCCATCTGGCGAACGTGCTTGGCGTGGGGCTGGCGCTGTGGCTGCTGGGCATGGCTGCGCTGGTGGCCACGCAGGGTTGGGAGGGCACGCTGGCCCGGATGGGCTGGTTCTTCACCAAGGCGGCGCTGCTCACCTTTGGCGGGGCCTACGCGGTGCTGCCCTACGTGTACCAAGGCGCGGTGGACACGCACCAGTGGCTCACCGGCGCGCAGATGATCGATGGCCTCGCATTGGGCGAGACCACGCCCGGCCCGCTCATCATGGTGGTGGCCTTCGTGGGGTTTGTCGGTGGATGGACAAAGTCCGTGCTGGGGCCGGACGCGCTGTTCCTCGGCGCGGCGCTCGCGGCGACGGTGGTGACCTTCTTCACCTTCCTGCCGTCGTTCGTGTTCATCCTGGCGGGTGGCCCGCTGGTGGAGGCCACGCACGGCAAGCTGGGCTTCACCGCGCCGCTCTCGGCCATCACCGCCGCCGTGGTGGGGGTGATCCTCAACCTCGCGCTGTTCTTCGCGTACCACGTGTGGTGGCCCAAGGGCTTCGGCGGGCCGTTCGACCTTGCTTCGGCGGTCATCACGTTGCTGGCGCTGGTGGCGCTGTTCCGCCTCAAGTGGGGCGTGATGCCGCTGCTGGGGGTGTGCGCCTTGGCCGGGCTGGCGCTGACCCTGCTGCGCTAGTCAGGCCGTTGCTGCCGCCTTGAGGCCGAGTTTCTTGACCATGGCCTCGCGCAACAGGAACTTCTGGATCTTGCCGGTGATGGTCATGGGGAAGGCGTCGACGAACTCGATGTAGGCCGGCACCTTGTAGTGGGCGATCTGGCCGCGCGCGAAGTCCTGAAGCTCCTGCACGGTGGCCTTCTCGCCGGCCTTGAGCACGACGCAGGCACAGAGCACCTCGCCAAAGCGCGGGTCGGGCACGCCGACCACCTGCACGTCCTGCACTTTGGGGTGGCGGTAGTAGAACTCCTCGATCTCGCGCGGGTACACGTTCTCGCCGCCACGGATCACCATGTCTTTCAGGCGGCCGACGATGTTGACGTAACCCTCGGCGTCCATGGTGGCGAGGTCGCCGGTGTGCATCCAGCCCTCGGGGTCGATCGCTTCGCGGGTTTTTTCGGCGTCGTCCCAGTAGCCCTGCATCACCGAGTAGCCGCGCGTGCAGAGTTCGCCCACCAGGCCGCGCGCCACGGCGCGGTTGTCGGTGTCGACGATCTGCACCTCCAGGTGGGGCTGTACCCGTCCCACGGTGGACACGCGGCGGTCCACCGGGTCGTCCACCGCGCTCTGGGTGGAGACCGGGGAGGTTTCCGTCATGCCGTAGGCGATGGTGACTTCGCGCATGTTCATCAGCGATTGCACGCGCTTCATGACCTCGATGGGGCAGGGCGAGCCGGCCATGATGCCGGTGCGCAGGCTGGAGAGGTCGGTGGCGCCGAACTGCGGATGGTCGAGCACGGCGATGAACATGGTGGGCACGCCATAGAGCGCGGTGCAGCGCTCGGCCTGCACGGCCTGCAGCACGGCGGCGGGGTCGAAGGCCTCGGAGGGGTAGACCATGGCGCAGCCGTGCGTGACGCAGGCGAGGTTGCCCATGACCATGCCGAAGCAGTGGTACAGCGGCACGGGGATGCACAGGCGGTCTTCCGGCGTGAGGCGGATGGCCTCGCCGACGAAGAAGCCGTTGTTCAGGATGTTGCGGTGGGTCAGCGTGGCACCTTTGGGGAAGCCGGTGGTGCCCGAGGTGAACTGGATGTTGATCGGGTCGGTGGGCGCGAGCCGGGGGCCGATGGCCGCGAGTTGCGCGCGCTGGGCGTCGCCGGCTTTCGCGGGCAGGTCGTCGAAATTGAGCATGCCGGCGGTTTTTTCCTGGCCGAGCCGGATCGCCCAGCGCAGGTGCGGCAGGGCCTGGGCATGGAGCTGGCCGGGGGCGGCGGCGTCGAGCCCGGGGGCGAGGCTGCGCAGGATCTCGATGTAGTTGCTGGTCTTGAGCGCGGGCGCGAGCACCAGGGCCTTGCACGAGACCTTGTTGAGCGCGTAGGCCAGTTCGCTGGCGCGGTAGGCGGGGTTGATGTTGACCAGGATCAGGCCGGCGCGCGCGGTGGCGAACTGCATCAGCGTCCATTCGGCGCAGTTGGGTGCCCAGATGCCCACGCGGTCGCCGGGTTGCAGGTCCAGCGCGAGCAGGCCGGCGGCCACGGCGTCGCTGCGTTGCAGCAGCTCGCGCCAGCTCCAGCGCACGTTCTGGTGCGGGATCACGAGGGCTTCGCGCTCGCCCCACTGGTGGGCGGCGCGGGCCAGCGCCTCGCCGATGGTGATGTCGTGCAGGGCCGGGCTCTGCGGGCCCTGGGCGTAGGAAGAGGTGGGGGCGGATGCTGGGTTCATGTCGGTCTCGGCGGTGCGGGGGAGCAAAGGGTTCGCCGGCCATCATGAACGCCCGCCGCGCCGCCCGCACGCCCGGGATTTCCCTGACGCCGGGTGTTCCATTCCAGTACGATGCGCGCTGCCCATTCACCACCCAACCGCCGGAGGCTCTCGCTCATGAAGGAAGCTTTGCAGATCGATGACGTGGATGTGGTGGTGGAAGGCGAGGGCCCGCACACGGTGGTGATGCTGCACGGCTGGCCCGACACCCCGGCCCTGTGGGACAGCACCGTGGTGGCCTTGCGCGAGGGCTACCGCTGTGTGCGCTTCTGCCTGCCGGGCTACGACCTGGCCAAACCGCCCAGGGCGGCGTCGGTGGACGCCATGACCGGCCTGATCCGCAAGATCGTCGACGCGGTCAGCCCGCACCAGTCGGTCACGCTGCTGGTGCACGATTGGGGCTGTTTCTTCGGCTACGAGTTCGCCGCGCGCCACCCGGACCGGGTCGCCCGCGTGGTGGGCGTGGACATCGGCGACACCAGCTCGGGCGCCTACCTCAGGGGATTGAGTGGCAAGGAAAAACGGATGATCGCGGGCTACCAGATCTGGCTCGCGGTGGCCTGGAAAATCGGGCCGTGGTGGCCCTGGCTGGCGAACCGCATGACGCGCTACATGGCGCGCACCATCGGCTGCCGCAACGAACCGTCCCGCATCGGCTGGCAGATGAACTACCCGTATGCCATGGGCTGGTTCGGCGCCCATGGCGGCCTGCGCGGCGTGGGCCGTGTGGACAAGCTGCTGGGCGTGGGCATGCCCGCGCTGTTCATCTATGGGCGGCGCAAGCCCTTCATGTTCCATTCCGAGCGCTGGCTGGACCAGCTCACCCGCGCGCCGGGCTGCGAGGTGCTCGCGCTGGACACCGGCCACTGGGTGATGCGCCAGAAGCCGGCCGAATTCAACGCCTGCGTGCGCGCCTGGCTGGACCGATCCACTTCCCTGGTATGAAACCCGAAGACCTCGAACGCCTCGTCACCGTGGAAATGCCCTTTGGCAAATACAAGGGCCACGTGATCGCGGACCTGCCGGGCAACTACCTGCACTGGTTCGCGCGCGAAGGCTTTCCGCCCGGCGAGATCGGCCGCCTGCTGGCGCTGATGCGGGAGATCGACCACAACGGGCTGAGCGAACTGCTCACGCCATTGCGGCGGCGCTGAAACTCAGCCCAGACCCAGCGCGTGGTGCACGCGCATGGCGCCCCAGGCGTCGTTGGCGGCGTAGATGAGTTGGGCTTCCGTCAGCCGCGGGTTGGCCCAGTTGGACGTGGCCGCCTTCTTGGATTTGATGAAGCGCTGGTTGAACAGCACCGCGATCGCGCCTTTGACGCCCATGTCCTTGCGGTAGCCGCGTTCGCGGAACACGGTGTTGAGTTCCAGCACGCCGCCGGGCTCCACGCCGAGCTTGGCCACGATGCGCCGGGTGTCGTCGCCCAGGCCGAAGCCGGCCTTGGTGTGGCCGCCGTCGGCCAGCAGCGCGGCCACCTGGGCACGGCAGTCGGGTTCGTGCAGCTGGAACACCCAGGCGTGCTGCATCGTGGCGAGCTGCACGATGTGCGGCCCGTCGGACATCTGGTCTTTGAAGAAGGTGGGCTTGGACTCGGTGTCGAAGCCCCAGGCGCGGTGGTCGCGCAGGGCGGCGCAGGCTTCTCGGGCCTGGGCGGCGGTGTTCACCAATGTGATGCGGTCGAGCCGCAACTGCTCGAACGGGGCGAGCAGGGCGATCTCGTCCTTGCTGGGGGTGGGGTGGTGTTCTCGGGAGGTCATCGCGGGGCAGGATACCCCGGCGCGCATAATCGCGCCCTCCATGAGAAAAATCTTCCCCCTGACCCAAGAAGGCCGTCACCGCGATCGCGTGCTGGAAGCCGTGAAGCACGAGATCCGCAAATACCTCAAGCGCGAGCGCCGCCGCGAGTTGCCCGAGGGTGCCGATTTCCTGGACTTCGACTGCCGCCTCGGCGCCACCAAGGAAACCGCCGAGGTGGTGCACCTCTCCGCCCTGATCGGCCAGCTGGACGCCGTGGCGCGCGAGGGTGGGGCGCAGGCCTACGTGGAAATCCTGGCCAAACCCGGCGTGCGCCGCCCGCGCCCCCCGGGCGCCAGCGCCGAAAGCGACCATCCGGCACAATCGTCCGATGCCCCAGACGACCCTGCCTCCGACGCCGAAAGACCCGCTGATTGAAGGGGTGAGCGACGCGCCCCCCGAGGGCGAGTTCCTCACGTTTCCCGGTTCCCCGTTCGAGCTCTTCCTGCCCTACCCGCCAGCGGGTGACCAGCCCGAGGCCATCCGCCAGCTGGTGGAGGGGGTGAACGACGGCGAGGTGTTCCAGACCCTGCTGGGCGTGACCGGCTCGGGCAAGACCTTCACCATGGCCAACGTGATCGCGCGGCTGGGCCGCCCGGCGATCGTGTTCGCGCCCAACAAGACGCTGGCCGCGCAGCTCTACAGCGAGTTCCGGGAGTTCTTCCCGAAGAACGCGGTGGAGTACTTCGTCAGCTACTACGACTACTACCAGCCCGAGGCCTATGTGCCGCAGCGCGACCTGTTCATCGAGAAGGACAGCGCGATCAACGAGCACATCGAGCAGATGCGGCTCAGCTGCACCAAGAGCATTCTGGAGCGGCGCGACGTGGTGATCGTCGCCACGGTCTCGGCCATCTACGGCATCGGCAAGCCCGAGAGCTACCACCAGATGGTGATGACGCTGCGCACCGGCGACAAGATCGGCCAGCGCGACCTGATCGCCCAGCTGGTGCGCATGCAGTACGCGCGCAACGAGCAGGACTTCTCGCGCGGCAAGTTCCGCGTGCGCGGCGACACCATCGACGTGTTTCCTGCAGAGCACTCGGAAATGGCGATCCGCATCGAGCTGTTCGACGACGAGGTGGAGACGCTGCAGCTGTTCGACCCGCTCACCGGCAAGGTGCGCCAGAAGATCCCGCGCTTCACCGTCTACCCCAGCAGCCACTACGTGACGCCGCGCGAGCAGGTGCTGCACGCGGTGGAGGCCATCAAGCTGGAGCTGGCCGACCGGCTCAAGCAGCTGGTGGGCGAGGGCAAGCTGGTAGAGGCCCAGCGGCTGGAGCAGCGCACCCGTTTCGACGTGGAGATGCTCAGCGAGGTGGGCCACTGCAAGGGCATCGAGAACTACTCGCGCCACCTCGCGGGCAGCGCCCCGGGCGAGCCGCCGTCCACCCTGACCGACTACCTGCCCAAGGACGCGGTGATGTTCCTGGACGAGAGCCACGTGCTCATGGGCCAGTTCGGCGGCATGTACAACGGCGACCGCGCTCGCAAGACCACGCTGGTGGAATACGGTTTCCGCCTGCCCAGCGCGCTGGACAACCGACCGCTCAAGCTGGAGGAGTTCGAACAGCGCATGCGGCAGGTGGTGTTCGTCTCCGCCACGCCGGCCGACTACGAGAAAACCCACGCCGGCCAGGTGGTGGAGCAGTTGGTCCGCCCCACCGGTCTGGTGGACCCGGAGCTGGAGGTGCGCCCGGCCACCCACCAGGTGGACGACGTGCTGCAGGAAATCCGCATCCGCGTCGAGAAAAACGAACGCGTGCTGATCACCACGCTGACCAAGCGCATGGCCGAGCAGCTCACCGACTACCTGACGGAAAACGGCGTCAAGGTTCGCTATCTGCACAGCGATGTCGATACCGTGGAACGGGTGGAGATCATCCGCGACCTGCGCCTGGGCGCCTTCGACGTGCTGGTGGGCATCAACCTGCTGCGCGAAGGGCTGGACATTCCCGAGGTGTCGCTGGTGGCCATCCTGGACGCCGACAAGGAAGGTTTCCTGCGCTCGGAGCGCAGCCTGATCCAGACCATCGGCCGCGCCGCGCGCAACCTGGGCGGCAAGGCCATCCTGTACGCCGACCGCATCACCGACTCGATGAAGCGGGCGATGGACGAAACCCAGCGCCGGCGCGACAAGCAGATCGCCCACAACCTGGCCATGGGCATCGAGCCGCGCAGCATCAACAAGCGCATCAAGGACCTGATCGACGGGGTCTACAGCGAGAAGGCGGGCCGGGAGGCCGATCGCCTGGCCGCCGAGAGCGCCCAGCGCGCCAGCGTCGAGGAGATGAGCGAGAAGGACGTGGCGCGCGAGATCAAGCGGCTGGAAAAGCTCATGCTCGAACACGCCCGCAACCTGGAGTTCGAAAAGGCCGCCGGCGTGCGCGACCAACTCGCCCACCTCAAGGCCCAGGTGTTCGGTGCCCCGGGTACCGACAACATTCCCTGAGCACCGAACTGGTGCCTCCGGGGAACGGGGGAAGGGTTTACCAGTAAAATGCTGAGCAAAACACTAGGCTTTTGAGGTATACTCGACGAAAACAGTCGGGAAAGCCTTCGATAACAGATCCGCAACGGATCGGGGTGGGTGGAGAAGGGGTTCAGGGGGTTCTTACCCGTTGGACCATGCCACGACGGTCAAGCCAACATCTCAAGGAGCTTGAATATGCGCCTCACGACCAAAGGCCGCTTCGCGGTCACCGCCATGATCGATCTGGCCCTGCGCCAGAACAATGGTCCCGTCACGCTCGCGGCTATCAGCCAGCGGCAACAGATTTCGCTGTCCTATCTGGAACAGCTGTTCGGCAAGCTGCGCCGCCACGAACTGGTGGAATCCACCCGTGGCCCCGGCGGCGGCTACACGCTGGGCCGCAAGGCGGCCGACATCACCGTGGCCGACATCATCGTGTCCGTGGACGAGCCCATCGACGCCACCCAATGCGGCGGCAAGGAAAACTGCCTGGGCGAAGGCCACCGCTGCATGACGCACGAACTGTGGGCGCAGCTCAACGCCAAGATGGTCGATTTCCTCGACTCGGTGTCCTTGCAGTCGCTGGTGGACGAGCAGCTCGCCAAGGGCGTGGTGGTGGAGAACGCACCCCTGATCAAGCGGGCGATTTCCAGCGCGCCGGTGGTCAAGCCGATCCGCGTGAACGCCCCCAACTCGGTCTTTGCCCTCGGAGGCGCCGCGTTCTCGAAATGAACCCGGCCTGACCGGGGCGCTCGACCCCGCCGCCACCTCTTTTCACCGACAAGCCCACGAACCGTCCTTCCATGAGCACTCCGCACTTCCCCATCTACATGGACTACAGCGCCACCAACCCCTGCGATCCGCGGGTGGTGGACGCCATGATTCCCTGGCTGCGTGAACATTTCGGCAACCCGGCGTCGCGCAGCCATGCCTGGGGCTGGGAGGCCGAGAAGGCCGTGGAGACCGCGCGCGAGCAGGTCGCCGCCCTCATCAACGCCGACCCGCGCGAAATCGTCTGGACCAGCGGAGCGACCGAGTCCAACAACCTCGCGCTCAAGGGCGCGGCGCAGTTCTACAAGACCAAGGGCAAGCACCTCATCACGGTGAAGACCGAGCACAAGGCCGTGCTCGACACCATGCGCGAGCTGGAGCGCCAGGGCTTCGAAGTCACTTACCTCGACGTGCAGGCCGATGGCCTGGTCGACCTGGAAGCCTTCAAGGCCGCGATCCGCCCCGACACCATCCTGGCCTCGGTCATGTTCGTGAACAACGAGATCGGCGTGATCCAGGACATCGCGGCCCTGGGCGCGATCTGCCGCGAGAAGGGCGTGGTCTTCCACGTGGACGCCGCGCAGGCCACCGGCCGGGTCGACATCGACCTCCAGACGCTGCCCGTCGACCTGATGAGCCTGACCTCGCACAAGACCTACGGCCCCAAGGGCATCGGTGCTCTCTACGTGCGCCGCAAGCCGCGCATCCGCATCGAGGCGCAGATGCACGGCGGGGGCCACGAGCGCGGCATGCGCTCGGGCACGCTGCCCACCCACCAGATCGTGGGCATGGGTGAGGCCTACCGCATCGCCAAGGCCGAGATGCACGAAGAGAACCAGCGCATCAAGGCCCTGCACGACCGCATGGTCGCGGGTCTCAAGGACGTGGAAGAGGTGTTCATCAACGGCCATGAAACGCGCCGTGTGCCGCACAACCTCAACATGAGCTTCAACTACGTCGAAGGCGAGTCGCTCATCATGGGCATCAAGGGTCTGGCGGTGTCGTCGGGCTCGGCCTGCACCTCGGCCAGCCTGGAGCCCAGCTACGTGCTGCGCGCCCTGGGCCGCAGCGACGAACTGGCGCACAGCAGCCTGCGCATGACCATCGGCCGCTGGACGACCGAAGAAGAAATCGACTACGCGATCGCCACCATCAAGGAAAACGTGGCCAAGCTGCGCGAGTTGTCCCCGCTGTGGGAAATGTTCAAAGACGGTATCGACCTGTCCACCATCCAGTGGTCAGCGCATTGAAGGAGAAGACACCATGGCTTATTCAGAAAAAGTTGTTGACCACTACGAAAACCCCCGCAACGTCGGCTCCTTCGAAAAGGGCGACGACTCGGTGGGCACCGGCATGGTGGGGGCCCCTGCTTGCGGCGACGTGATGAAGCTGCAGATCAAGGTCAACCCGACCACGGGCGTGATCGAGGACGCGCGCTTCAAGACCTACGGCTGCGGCTCGGCGATCGCCTCGTCGTCGCTGGTGACCGAGTGGGTCAAGGGCAAGACGCTCGACCAGGCCGCCGCGCTCAAGAACAGCCAGATCGCCGAAGAACTGGCCCTGCCGCCGGTGAAGATCCACTGCTCGATCCTGGCCGAAGACGCCATCAAGGCGGCGGTGGACGACTACCGCAAGAAACACGTCAACTGAGGAGCACCGCGTTCCCATGGCCATCTCGATTTCTGAAGCCGCCGCCAGGCACGTCAACCGCTACATCGCCAAACGCGGCAAGGGCGTGGGTGTGCGCCTGGGCGTGAAGACGACCGGCTGCTCCGGCATGGCCTACAAGCTGGAGTACGCCGACGAGATCGCGCCGGAAGACGTGGTGTTCGAGGACAACGGCGTGAAGGTGCTGGTTGATCCCAAGGCCCTGGCCTACATCGACGGCACGCAGCTCGATTTCGTGCGCGAAGGCCTCAACGAGGGCTTCCGCTTCAACAACCCGAACGAGCGCGACCGTTGCGGCTGCGGCGAAAGTTTCCGCATCTGATGCTGCGTTCCCCCACCAAGCCGCCCGTGCTGTCCAGTGCTGGCGGCTTTTTCACGCGATGAACCTGAATTTGCAATCAAACGACTTCGAGATCTTCGGCCTGAGCCCGCGCTTCGCGGTGGACCGCGCCGCGCTCGACGCGCGCTGGAAAGACCTGCAGCGCGAAGCCCATCCGGACCGCTTCGCCACCGCCGATGCCCAGACCCAGCGCCAGGCGATGCAGTGGTCGGTGCGCATCAACGAGGCCTACCAGCGCCTGAAGGACCCGCTCAAGCGCGCGGCCTACCTGTGCGAACTGCACGGCGCGCCGATCCAGGCCGAGAACAACACCGCCATGCCCGCCGCCTTCCTGATGCAGCAGATGCAGTGGCGCGAAGACCTGGACGAGGCCCAAGGCCAGGACGATCTGGAGCGCATGGCCGACGACGTGGCCACCGCGCGGCGCGCGATGCTGCAGGAACTGCAGACCACGGCCGACGACCTGCGGGACTGGCCCGCGCTGGCCCAACAGGTCAGAGCCCTTATGTTCGTTGAGCGCTTTGCCAGCGATGTGGAGAACCGGCTCGATCTGCTGGGACAATAGCCGGTTCCCCCTTATGAATGACCGTTGACCCATGGCGCTTCTGCAGATCTCCGAACCCGGCCAGTCGCTCGACCCGCACCAGCGGCGCGTGGCGGTGGGCATCGACCTGGGCACCACGCATTCGCTGGTGGCCGCTGTGCGCCACGGCGTCTCCGAATGCCTGCCGGCGGTCGATGGCCGCGTGATCCTGCCCAGCGTGGTGCGTTACCTCGACCCCGCGCAGGGTGGCTCGGGCCGGCAGATCGGCTTCGAGGCACTGGCCGCGCAGGTGCAGGACCCGGCGAACACCGTGAGTTCGGTCAAGCGCCTCATGGGCCGCCGCCGTGCGCAGGTGGCCGACGTGGACAAGCTGTCCTACACCGTGGTCGAGCAGGACGGCATGGCCGTGGTGGAGACCGTGGCCGGCCGCAAGACGCCGATGGAAGTCAGCGCCGAGATCCTGGCCACGCTGCGCTTTCGCGCCGAGGACAGCTTCGACGACGACCTGTATGGCGCGGTGATCACCGTGCCCGCGTACTTCGACGATGCGCAGCGCCAGGCCACCAAGGACGCGGCCCAGCTCGCGGGCATCAACGTGCTGCGCCTGATCAACGAGCCCACCGCCGCCGCGATCGCCTATGGCCTGGACAACGGCTCCGAAGGCGTCTACGCCATCTACGACCTGGGCGGCGGCACCTTCGACATCTCCATCCTGCGCCTGACCAAGGGCGTGTTCGAGGTGATGGCCACCGGCGGCGATTCGGCCCTGGGCGGTGACGACTACGACCAGGCGCTGGCCGCCTGGGTGCTGGCCCAGCAGGGCGTGAGTGCCGAGCTCAATGCCTCCGAGCGGGCCGCCGTGCATGCCGAGGCGCGTCGCGTGAAAGAGGCGCTGTCGTCGGCCGCGAGCGAGACCTTCCGCGCCAGCGTGGCGGGCCAGGCCATCGAACAAGCGGTCACGCCGGGCGATTTCGAGGCCTGCACCGCCGCGCTCACCGCGCGCACGATGACCGCGGTGCGCAAGGTGCTGCGCGACGCCGGCACGGCCAAGGACGAGGTGCAAGGTGTGGTGATGGTCGGTGGTTCGACCCGCATGCCGGTGATCCGCCGCACGGTGGGCGAGTTCTTCGGCACCGAGCCGCTGACCAACCTCAACCCGGACGAAGTGGTGGCGCTGGGCGCCGCCATCCAGGCCAACGCGCTTGCCGGCAACAGCCGCGACGGCGACCTGCTGCTGCTGGACGTGATCCCGCTGTCGCTGGGCATCGAGACCATGGGCGGCCTGGTCGAGCGCATCGTGCCGCGCAACAGCGCCATCCCTACCGCGCTGGCGCAGGACTTCACCACCTACCAGGACGGCCAGACCGCATTGGCATTGCACGTGGTGCAGGGCGAACGCGATCTGGTGGCCGACTGCCGCAGCCTCGCGCGCTTCGAGCTGCGCGGCATCCCGCCCATGGTGGCCGGCGCCGCGCGCATCCGCGTGACCTTCACCGTGGACGCCGACGGCCTGCTGTCGGTGAGCGCGAAAGAGCAGGGCAGCGGCGTGGAAGCCCGCGTGGACGTGAAGCCCGCCTACGGCCTGAGCGACGAGCAGATCGCCGCCATGCTGCAGGACAGCTTCGCCACCGCGCAACAGGACATCCAGGCGCGCGCGCTGGTCGAGGCCCGCGTGGACGCCGACCGCATGATCGCCGCCACGCGCACCGCGCTGGCCGCGGACGCCGACCTGCTGCAACCCGCCGAACGCCAACAGATCGACGACCTCATGGCGGCTCTGGCGGCCACCGCGCAGGGCGACGACGCCAACGCGATCGAAAACGCCACGACCGAACTCGCCAAAGCCACCGAGCCCTTCGCCGCGCTGCGCATGAACCGGGGCATCCAGCAGGCCCTGTCTGGCAAGAAACTCGAAGAAGTCTGAAAACACAACGTCCCCATGCCCACGATCAAGATCCTGCCCCATCCCGAATACTGTCCCCAGGGCGCCAGCATCACGGCGCCCGCGGGCACCTCGATCTGCGAAGCCCTGCTGGACAACAAGATCAACATCGAACACGCCTGCGACATGAGCGCGGCCTGCACCACCTGCCACGTGATCGTGCGCGAAGGCTTCAACAGCCTCAACGAGCTGGAAGAGACCGAGGAAGACCTGCTCGACCGCGCCTGGGGCCTGGAGCCCAACTCGCGCCTGTCGTGCCAGGCCATCGTGGCGCAGAAGGACCTCACGGTGGAGATCCCGAAGTACTCGATCAACCACGCGAAGGAAAACCACTGATGCGCCAGATCGTCCTCGACACGGAAACCACGGGCCTGTCGGCCGAGAACGGCGACCGCATCATCGAGATCGGTTGCGTCGAGCTGCTCAACCGCAAGCTCACCGGCAACAACCTGCACTTCTACGTGAACCCCGAGCGCGACAGCCACGAGGACGCGCTCAAGGTGCACGGCATCAGCAACGAGTTCCTGCGCGACAAGCCCAAGTTCGCGGCCATTTCCGACCAGTTGCTGGACTACCTGCGCGACGCGGAAGTGATCATCCACAACGCGCCGTTCGACATCAGCTTCCTCAACAAGGAAATGGAGCGCCTGGGCCACCCGCCCATCACCACCATCCTGGGCCAGGTGACCGACAGCCTGGTGATGGCCAAGGAAATGTTCCCTGGCAAGCGCAACGGCCTCGACGCCCTGTGCGACCGCCTGGGCGTGGACAACTCGGGCCGCACGCTGCACGGCGCCTTGCTCGATGCCGAGCTGCTGGCCGACGTCTACATCAACATGACGCGCGGCCAGGACGCGCTGCTCATGGACCTGGGCGATGCGCCGGGCGAGGACGGGCAGACCGAGGCGCTGGACCTGAGCCGCTTCGAGCTGCCGGTGCTGCTGGCCAACGAGCAGGAAAGCCAGGCCCACGAAGGGGTGCTGGCCGAACTGGACAAGGCGAGCAAAGGCAAAACCTTGTGGCGTTCGGTGCAAGCCGCCTGAAACGGTCCAAAAACCGGCTATAATTTGAGGCTTCCGAGAGATCGGTCAGATCAATCGGGCGGTTAGCTCAGTGGTAGAGCACTGCCTTCACACGGCAGGGGTCGCAGGTTCGAACCCTGCACCGCCCACCAGACAAGACGCTGGAGAAACAAGGACTTGCGAGAAATCGCCAGTCCTTTTTTCTTGCCTGTCAGCCTGGGTGGAGCAGCTTTTCGATGGCGTGGGCGATGGCCAGCAAGTGCGGGTCTTCACCGTGCCTGCCAATCAGTTGCAAGCCGGCCGGGAAGCCTTCCCGCGTCGGGATGGGCATGCTGATCGCGCATTGATCGAACACGTTGACGGGCCGGGTGTGGCGCCCGACGCGCCGGTTCCATTGCAAGGCCTCCTCCAGCGAGCGCAACGCGTTGCGGGGGCCGGGCAACATCGGGGTCGTGGCACCCATCCAGGCGTCGAATCCCGCCATCTGTGCTTGCGCCTGGCGCCGCCATTGCGCGGTGTGTCGCCGCAAGGCGACCAGCTCCGCCGGGTCCATGTCGATTTCGGCCGCGGCGCGAGCGGCGGTCACCGGGTCGAGCGAGCCGAGGCCGGCGCGCAACCGCTCTTTGCCCAACACCCGCGCGAACTCCGCCGGCATGAGCCGTGAGAACAGTGCCGCGACGTCCTCCGCTCCCGGAGGCTCGATGGGCGACACGACCACACCGGCCTTCTGCAGCCACTCGATGGTGTCGTCGAGCGCTTCCTGGACCGCTGCGTCCAAGGGCTCGCCATCGCGCTCGCGCAGCAGACCCAGGCGCAAGCCGAGCAGAGGGATGGCCAGAGCGCGTGGCGAAGGCTTGATCGCGTTCGCCACCGTGGCGCAATCGGCCACGCTCGTGGCCAGCACGCCCATCGAGTCCAGGGACGGTGCCGCTGGAAAAACACCCTCGGTCGACCAGGTGCCCCGGGTGCTCTTGTACCCGGCCACGCCGCACAGCGCCGCCGGCACCCGGACCGATCCGCCGGTGTCCGTGCCCACGGCGAAGGCGCACAGGCGCGCCGCCACGGCCACCGCCGAACCATGGCTGGACCCGCCGCACAGGCGGCGCGTGGCGGCATCCACCGGGTTCCAGGGGCCCGGGTCGTTCCAGTTGATCGTCGCCAGGGCGAATTCCGTGGAGACCGTCGTGCCCAGGATGACGCAGCCCGCGGCGCGAAGCGCGCGGACGAGAGGGCCCTCCGCCGGCAGCAGGTCGGCGACGGCTAGCGACGAGTTGACGCTGCAGCCCAGTCCCTGGACGGCGATGATCTCCTTGATGGCGATGGGCACGCCCATCAGGGGGCCACGGTCGTCTCCCTCGGACAGCGCCGCATCCAGGGCGCGGGCTTCCGCCAGCGCCTCCTCGGCCCTCACGCGGCGGAATGCCGCGAGTTTCGGCTGGCTTTGGGCGATGCGCGCAAGGTACTGCTGCGTCGCCTGCTCACTCGTGACCGCGCCGCGCCGCAACGCCTCGCCGAACCCCTTGATGCCCTGGGCGAATGCGTCCACTCATTGCACCTTCACGTTGCCGGCCTTGGCAATGCCGCCCCATTTCTTCTGCTCGTCCACCATGAAGTGGCGGAACTCCTCGGGCGTGCGCTGCGTGGGTTCGGTGCCGGCGCCGCGCATCTTTTCCTGCACGTCGGGCGCTTTCAAGGCCTCGTTGATGGCCTGGTTCAGCTGCGCGATGACCTGGGGCGGCGTGCCGCGGGGCGCCATGAACGCGTACCAGCCGAGGTACTCCCGATCGTCCAGCCCCAGCTCCTTCGCGGTCGGCACGTTGGGCAGGGCCTCCACCCGGGTCGCGGAGGTCACCGCCAGCGGCAGCAGCTTGCCCGACTTGACGTGCGGCGCACCGGTGGACACCGCATCGACCATGATGGGGAGCATGCCGCTGATGACCGCCAGCTGCGCCTCGGGCGCGGTCTTGTGGGGGACGACGGTCACGTCGAGGCGATGGCGCTGGCGCATGCCTTCGAAGACCAGGTGGTTGAGCGATCCGCTGGCGCCCATCGACAGGTCGAGCTTGCCCGGGGCGGCCTTGGCCTGTTGAACGAAGTCGCCCAGCGTGCGGATCGGCCCATTGGGGTTCGCGACCCACAGCATGGCCGTCGTGCCCGCGAGCGCCACCGGCTCCAGATCCTTCATCGGGTCCATCGGCATGCGCTCGTAGATGGACGAGTTGATCGTGAGCGCGCCCGTCGAGGCGAACAGCAGGGTGTGGCCGTCGGCGGGTGCCTTGGCCACGAGGTCCATCGCGATGTTGCCGTTCGCGCCGACCCGGTTCTCGATGACGATGGGCTGGCCGAGGCTGGCCATGAGCTTGGGCGCGAGAAGCCGCGCGATCCACTCATAACCCCCCGGGGCGATCGGCGTGACGATGCGGATCGGCTTGCTGGGGTAGGCCGACTGCGCCGCCGCGCCATGGGCGGCAGCGGCGGTCAAGGCCACCACGAGGATCTTGGAGAGAAGCAGCTGGATCATGATGGGATGTCCTTTCGACGAAAGAGGGTCTGTGCGTCAGGTGCGGGTGATGTGGCCTTGCGCGTCCAGCTCGAAGCCGGCCTGGCGGGCGGTGTCGAGCACGTTTTTGGCCCACTCCACCTTGCCGGGGTCCGTGCCACTGAGGATCGCGAGGATGTAGGCCTCCTGGTCGCCGTCGTTGCGGAAGCCGCGCATGATGTGCGGCGGCACCGACACGGCATCCCATTGGCCCAGGGTCATCTCGTGCTCGCCGGTGTCGCCCCAGATGAGCGTCCAGGTGCCCGAGAGCGGGATGAAGACTTCGACGGTCTGGTGAAGGTGCAGGCCCGAGCCTTTGCCCGGCTGGGCCTTCACCAGGGTGACATGGAAGTTCTCCACGTCGGTGATCGGGATCTCCATGGACGCGTCTTCGCACACGCCCATGCCGATGATGTTGTAGTTCTCCCGCTGGTACTCGGGCAGCACCGCGTCGATCAGCGGCATCGTGCTCGGCACCAGCTGGTTGAAGAAGGCCACGCGTTTGAGCATCTGCTCGCGGGTGACGATGGGGTGGCTCATGATGGCTGGTTTCCTTTTCAGGTTGCTGCGTTGGAGGGGCGTGCGAGCTGTTCTTCGCTGATCGCCACGCTGTAGGGCACGTCGATGGACGCCATGCCGCTGTTCTGGCCGTCGACGCGCATGACGGCCGAGGGCACGGCGAAGGGCATGGGGTACGCGGTGTGTTCGAGCAGGGTGACCTCGTGGTGCCCGGCGATGCGCTCGATCACTGCCGGGCTGAGGCGGTGGTCGCAGAGCACCTGCGCCGGGTCCGAGGCATCGATCCGGGGCGTGTTGAACGCCTGCGCGAGGCTCAGACCGTGGTGGACCATGAAGGACAGCAACTGGATCACGGCAGGGGGAATGTGCCGCCCGCCCGAGGCGCCGAGTGCCAGCCAGGGCTGGCCGTCGCGCGCCACCATCATGGGACAGGCGTTGGTCAGCGGCCATTTGCCCGGGCCGATGGAGTTGGGCTTGCCTGGTTCGGGGTCGAACCAGAACATGCCGTTGTTCATCAGGAGCCCGAGGCGTTCGAGCATGACGCGCGAGCCGAATCGCGCACCCAGGGTGTTGGTCAGCGAGACCATGTTGCCCTGCGCGTCGACGACGTTGAGGTGCGTGGTGCATTTGTCGCGCGGGCCGGTGTCGCCCAGGCTGGCGTAGCGTTCGGCCCAGCAGTCGCGCATCACCGAGGCGATGCGCAGGTAGTCGTCCGGCGTGGGCTGGCCGAGCCCGGGCGCGTGATCGTGAAGATGGCGTTCGAAGAAGCGCAGCGCGGTCGGTCCGCCATTGAGACCTGGGACCACCATCAGGCGCACGCCGGCGTGGTCGAGCGCCATCGGTTCGGCCACGCGCGCGCGGTAGGCCGCGAGTTCCGCCGCCGTCCAGGTCCGGCCGCAGGCGGCCACGTCGGCCAGGAGATCGCGGGCGATCTCGCCCTCGTAGAAGTCGCGGTAGCCGCGCTCGGCCAGGCGCCGCAGCATCGCGGCGTCGCGCGGGTTGCGGATGGCGTCGACGCCATCGGCTTCCTCCACCGTCGGTGCGTAGTGCCCGTCGCGCAGGAACACGTCCCGGGTGCCGGGGAAGCGCGCCAGGCCACGGGCTTCCGTGCCGATGGCCAGGGTCGTGTACCAGTTCACCGGCCAGCCCCGCTCGGCCAGTTCAACCGCCGGCGCCAGGGCGCGGCGCCATTCCCAGGTGCCGAAACGCTCCAGCGCCTGCCCGAGCCCATCGGCCGCCCCGGGGATGAGCATCGACGTGGGCCCCGACATGTTGCGGTCGCCCTCGACCCGGGGCCAGCGGAAGGTGCCGAAGCGCTCCTTGCCCGGGAGGAGGGGGTAGTCGCGGGCATCGATGTCGGACGCCGATTTCATCGAGAAGTCGATCGCGTGGCAGCGGTTCTCGCTGGCCTGGTGGACGAGCATGCAGCCACCCCCGCCCAGCCCGCTGGACCAGGGCTCGACCACATGCAGCGCACAGGCGGCCGCGACGGCCGCATCGACCGCGTTGCCGCCTTCCGCGAGCACGGTCGCGCCAATCTCCGCCGCGCGGGCGCTGGCCGCCACCACGATGCCCTTGCGGGAGGTGTTGACCTGCTTGTTCAGCACCCAGTGCTGATTCATTTCACCGATTTCCAGCCGCCGTTTGGACATTCGACACTTCCCGTTGAGTTGCAGACAGCGCCACGGGTCAGCACCCGCGGCACGCGCAGTCTAGAAAACAAAATCCATTTAGTCAACCATCCGGATGGTTGGTTAAAAACCAAGATGTCGAATCTGCATAATCGAAACCATGGAGAGCCCCAACAAGTCCCCAGCACCGCTCATCTCGGCGAGCCGGTCGCGCGAACCCTCCGATGGCAAGCGGAACGCGGAGCGAACCAAGAGCAATCTGCTGAACGCTGCCTACGTGGAGTTCTCCGAGAACGGTTTCCAGGGCGCCCGGGTGGACGCCATCTGCAAACGCGCGGGCGTCAGCAAGCAGATGCTCGCCCACCATTTCGGGTCGAAGGAGGCCCTGTTTGTCGAGGTGCTGGAGCGGGCCTATCTGTCCTTCCGGATGCACGACGAAGACGTGGAGCTGTCCAGCGGCGGGCCGGTCGAGGCGGTGGAGCATCTGGTTTTGAGCACCTTCGACCATGTGCAGAAACACCAGGAGCTCATCCGGCTGCTGTCCGACGAGAACATGCACAACGGGCGCCACATCCAGCAGTCCACCAAGCTGCGGGCGCTGTACACGCCCCTCATCGAGAAGGTCGCGGCCATGCTTGAGCGGGGCGAGCGCGCGGGCCTGTTCCGCTCGGGCGTGGATCCCTATCAGTTCTACATCTCGATGACCTCGCTCATCTTTCTGTTCTTCTCGAACAACCACACCCTAAGCGCGGTGTTCGACCGGGATTTTTCAACGCCAGAGGCGGTGGCCGAGCGCCGCCGGCATGTCGTTGAATTCGTCCTGGCCGGTCTGCGGCGCTGAGGGCCACGGCGCGCCGGTGCCCCTGGCGAGCGCCCGAACTTGCGGGCTTTTCTGCTTTTATTCCCGGCTTTGGCGGCCCGGGCGAGGCGTAGATTCACCGGAATGTACAAGTCGCTTCCTCTGGACGCCATCGCCCTGCAGCAGCCGGTTCCCGTGAACGTGTGGGACCCGAAGGGCGTGCTGCTGCTGCGCAAGGGCGAAGCGATCACCTCGGAACAGCACCGGGGGCTGCTGATGCTGCACTCGCCCGTGGTGCTGGAGGCCGACTGGCGCGCCTGGTCGTACAGCTACACCACCGAACTCGATCGCATGGTGCGCGACAACGCGCCGCTCAGCCGCATCGCGGGTGTGAGCCACGCGGTGGAGGTGCCTCACGTCGAGGCGCGCGAGGAAGCCGGGCCGGTGGAGCTCTGGGCCGACCTGCACGCGTCGCTCAACAGCCTGTTGCACCAGGGCACGGCCGCCACCCAGTTCTACGACAAGCTCGAGCGGCTGGCCGCGCGTGCGCAGCGCCTGTGGCACTCGGCGCCGGACGACTGCCTGTTGGTGCTGGTGCAATTGCTCTTCGATGCCCGCATGGGCTACAGCGCGACGCACGCGCTGCTTTCCGCGGGCCTGTGCGCGCTGGTGTCGCCCTCCACGGGGGTGTCGCCCGCCGAGCAGGCCACGCTGTTTCGCGCCGCGCTGACCATGAACATGGGCATGACGCGCACGCACGACGCGATGGCCCGCCAGACCGGTCCTCTGACCGACGCCCAGCGCCAGACGGTGCGCGAGCACCCCTTGCGCAGCGCGGCGATGTTGCGCGAACTGGGTGTGGCGGACGCGCTGTGGCTGCGCCTGGTGGAGGAGCAGCACGAGCGGCCCGATGGCAGCGGTTACCCGGCGGGCAAACCGGTGGCCGACCTCGCGCAGCGCCTGCTGCAGATGGCCGACGTGTACGTGGCCTGCATCAGTCCGCGCATGGGCCGGGGCGGCCTGCTCTCGCAGCAGGTGGCGCGCGAGCTGTACCTCGGGCCCGATCAGCAGCCCGACGCGCTGGGCGCGCTGTTCGTCAAACACATCGGGTTCTACCCGCCGGGCAGCTATGTGCGCCTGGCCAGCGGCGAGGTGGCCGTGGTGACGCGGCGCGGCGCCAAGGCGAACGCGCCGCAGGTGTTCGCCATCGTCGGGCGCCAGGGCATGCCGCTGGGCGAGCCGACCTGGCGCGACACGCAGGACCCGGCCCACGAGATCAAGGCCAGCCTGCCGCCGGGCGACGTGCGGGTGGTGGTGAACGTGCCGCGCCTGCTGAGCAGACGCTAGGGATCAGTTCCTCAACGCGTCGCAGCGCGACCCGCAACGAAAGAAGTGCACCCTCCAGAGGCATCAAGGGTCCGGCTGCGCCGGCCCGAGATGCCGTTCCCCCTCGAAGCGCCGAAGGCGCGCCACGGAGGGGGGAAGCCGCGCAGCGGCGCAGGGGGGTGTTTCATATCACTGCGGCAGGTACATCGTCGCTTCCACCTCGACGAGCACCTCGTCGCCGGGCAGGAAGCGCGAGACCTCGACCACCGTGCTCACCGGCGGCTCCCCCGGAAAGAACAGGCCGCGCACCCGGTTGTAGGGCGCGTAGTGGGGCAGGTGGCGGAAGTACTGCACCAGCTTGACCACGTCGGACATCTCCCCGCCGTGTTCCTCGGCGAGCTGGCGGATGCGGTCCAGCACGAACCAGCTCTGCGACACGATGGGCGCCTCGAACACGTCCACCGACATCTGGCCGGTGACGAAGCCCTGCTTGCGCAGGGCGGCCAGCGCCTTGGTGGGGATGTCCTCGTAGCTGCTCACGGTGCGTCGCTTGGCCGGGTCCACGGCCACGACGCCGCTCATGAACACGAAGTCACCGACGCGTTTGGCGGCGGCGTAGTGGGCCATGGGTTTGCCTGTGCTCATGTGGTGTCTCCGGTGCAAGGGTGGGTGGCTCAGTCGGGCAGGCCCCAGGCGCGCATCTTCCCGGGGTTGAGAAGGCCGGCCGGGTCGAAGCGCTTTTTCATGTCGATCACGTTCTGCGGCAGGTCGCCTCCGACCTTGCCTTCCTCGATGATGAAGGTGTGCGGGTTGTTCACGCGGATGCCGTTGTCGCGGAAGATCTGGATGATCTCGTTGAGGCGTTCTTCCGTCGTGAAGCGCACCAGCGGCAGCGAAGTGCAGGTGGTGAAGCCGTCCATGCTGCGCAGGAACTCGACGTGCATCAGCACCTCGTCGCCGAACAGCTCGCGGATGCGGCGCACCTGGTCCAGGTGCTTGCCCGGCGTGAACGTGGTCTGCAGGTAGGTCAGGCCCTTGTCCACCTTGAGCGCGTTGAGCGTGGTGTGGTTCCAGCAGTACTCGGCCAGCGTGTGGTGCTGGGCCCGCACCTCGTCGGCCGTGCGGCGGTAGGTGACCTGGCCGCCGTGGGCGGTGATCACCTGCAGGGCCGCGGCTTCCGAGAACCCGGCCACCAGCAGCAGCGCGGCGTGGCAGCCCTTGGGCAGGTATTCGGCCAGCGGCACCATGTAGGCGGGGATGGGGTCGGCCAGCAGGGCGATGTTCTTCTTCACGATGCCGGGCGCGTGCGCCAGCGCGTTGCCGAAGTCCAGCGCGCGGTCGGCGTCGTCGAAGGTGACGATCATCTCCATCCAGTCGTGGGCCGGGGCCAGCGCCATCTCCACTTCCAGCACCAGGCCGTTGGTGCCCCAGAGGTGGTGCATCAGCAGGGCTTCGGGGCCGCGCAGTTCCACCACCTGCGGCTCGGCCTCGATGCTCATCGCGCGGATGCCGAGGATGTTGCCGGCCGCGCCGATCGGGCCGTAGTTGATCGAGCCCACGCCGCCGAAGCCGCCGCTGAACAGGCCGCCGAGCGAGGCGCTGCGGAAGGTCGAGGGGATGCAGCGCAGCTCCCAGCCGGTGGGGCGCGCGGCGTTGTCGAACTCGGCCAGGCGGATGCCGGCCTGCGCGCGGCCCACGCCGGGGCGCGACCACAGGAAGGCGTTGTAGCCGCTCATGTCGAGGATCACGCCGCCGTGCAGCGGGGTGGACTGGCCGTAGTTGCCGGTGCCACTGCCGCGCACGGTGAGCGGGATGCGGTGGCGCGCGCAGGCCGAGGCCACCTGTCGGATCTCGTCCTCGGTGCGGGGCTTGACGACGATGTCGGCGCGCTTGCCGAGCAGCTGGCGCTTGAGCACCGGGCTGAACCAGGAGAAGTCCTGCGAGAGGCGGCCGATCTTGAGGGGATCGGTGATCCAGTCGAGGCCGGGCAGTTCCTGCTGGATTTGTTCGATGGAGGTGCTGGAAACGGTCATGGCGTGTGGTCTTCTTTCAATGCGGTTCAGTCCTGCGCGATTTCGCTGGCGTGCCAGGAGCCCAGCGACACCTTGGTCAGCCAGGCCATGAGCACGAACAGGAAGACGCCGGCGAGCGAGATCAGCAGCAGCGCGGCGAACATGCGCGGGATGTCGAGCTGGTAGCCGGCCATCAGGATCTGGTAGGCCAGGCCGGTGTTGGTGCCGCCGGTGCCGGCGACGAACTCGGCCACCACGGCACCGATCAGCGCCAGGCCCGAGGAGATGCGCAGGCCGCCGAAGAAGTAGGGCAGCGCGCTGGGGATGCGCAGGCGCCAGAGCATCTGGCCGCGCGTGGCGCGGTTCATCTTGAAGTAGCTCTGCAGGTCGGGGTCGACGCTGCGCAGGCCCAGCGTGGTGTTGGAGATGATGGGAAACAGGGCCACCAGGGCCGCGCACACCACCAGCGAGGCGGTGGGCTGCTTGACCCAGATGATGATCAGCGGGGCGATGGCCACGATGGGCGTGACCTGCAGCAACACGGCGTAGGGGAACAGCGCGGTCTCGATCAACCGGCTCTGCACGAACAGGAAGGAGATCAGCACGCCGACCACCACAGCCACCACGAAGGACAGCACGGTGATCTTCATGGTGATCACCAGCGAGTTGAAGAGTGTGGACCAGTCCTTGACCAGCGTCTCCATCATCAGGCCGGGCGAGGGCACCAGGTAGGGCGGCAGTTCGAGGCCGACCACCAGGCCGTGCCAGAGCGCGACCAGCACGATGGCGACCAGGGCCGGGTACAGCACGCGCTGCACGCGAGGCTGTTTCAGGAAGGGGGTGTTGACGGTGGGGTTCATGCGTGTGCGCTTTCGGTCGTGTCGCGGCTGGCGCGCAGCAGGCTGTCCTGCAGTTGCTTGGCGTAGTGGCTGAATTCGGTGGAGACCATGAAGTCCGGCGTGCGCGGGTAGGGCTGGTCGATCTGGAATTCCTCGACGATGCGGCCCGGGCGCGCGGCCATCATGACCACGCGGCTGGAGAGGAACACCGCCTCGTGGATGGAGTGGGTGACGAAGACGACGCTGAGGTTCTTCTTCTGCCAGAGTTCGAGCAGGTCGGCGTCGAGCTTGTGGCGGGTGATCTCATCGAGCGCGCCGAAGGGCTCGTCCATGAGCAGCAGCGTGGGCTCGACCACCAGGCCGCGCGCGATCGACACGCGCATCTGCATGCCGCCGGAGAGGGCGCGCGGCAAGGCCTTGGCGAACCTGGACAGGCCCACCAGCGCGAGCGCATCGGCCACGCGGGCGTCGGCCTCGGCGCGCGGCACGCCGGCCAGGTCCAGCGGCAGGCGCACATTGGTCTGCACGCTGGCCCAGGGCATCAGCGTGGGCGACTGGAACACGAAGGCCAGGCGGTGGCCCGACTTCTCCAGCTGGCTGACCCCCTGGCCCCAGAGCTTGAGGCTGCCGCTGCTGGGTTCGAGCAGGCCGGCCACCATTTTCAGCAGCGTGCTCTTGCCGCAGCCCGAGGGGCCGAGCAGCGTGACGAATTCGCCTTCGCGCACCGTCAGGTCCACCGGCTGCAAGGCCACGGTGCCGTTGGGGTAGGTTTTCTGGACGCCCTGGATGTCAATGGCCAGGGTGGCGGACGGTTGGTCAGTCTTCATGGGGTACTTGTGGGTGAAGGCGGGGCGGGCCGATGCGGGCGCGGAGCCCACAGCGGTCGTCAGGGCAGGACCTTGGCGTCGCGGGAGATGTCGAAGCGGTAGGCCTGGTCGATGTTGACCTTGGCCGGGTCGATCATTTCGTTCTCGACCAGGAAGGCGTGCGTCTTGAGCAGGCGCTCGCGCGTGATGATGCCGATGCCCTGCTTGGCGGCGTCGCCGCTGGTGATGATGCCCATCTCCTTGAGCTTGCCGATGCCGTAGTTGAGCTGGTCGTCGGTCATGTTGGGGTTGTCCTTCTTGATCAGCGCGTTGGCGGGTGCCGGGTCGGCCAGGTAGCTCTTGTAGCCTTCGGCGGTGGCTTTCACGAAGGCGGCCACGGTCTTCTCGCGTTCCTTCACGGTCTTGTCCATGCAGGAGATCAGGTTGGCGTAGGGCGGGTAGCCCTGGTCGGCCAGCAGGAAGGTGTTGGCCTTCACGCCGGCCTTCTGGATCGCGAACGGCTCGGACGAGAGGAAGCCCATCTGCACGACGTTCTTGTCGGCCACGAAGGGCTGGATGTTGTAGGTGTAGGGCCGCGCCTGCGCGTCGGTGTAGCCGTACTTGCCCTTGAGCCAGGACCACATGCCACGCATCGCCGTGGGCGCGATCAGGATGGTCTTGCCCTTCATGTCCTCGAAGGACTTCACGTCCTCGTGGGCGATCAGCACCTGTGGGTCCTTCTGGAAGATGGCGGCCACGTTGACGATGGGCAGGCCGTTGCCGCGCGCCACCATCATCTGCGTGTCGGTCGCGCCCATGATGCAGTCGGCCTGGCCGGCGGCCATGATCTGGATGATGTTGATCTGCGGGCCGCCCATCTTGATGGTCACGTCCAGCCCGTGCTTCTTGTAGATGCCGTTCGCGATGGCCTGGTAGTAGCCGCCGTGCTCGGCCTGCGCGTACCAGTTGGTCATGAAGGTGAACTTTTCCTGCGCCTGGGCGGCGCTCAGGCTCAGGACGCCCAGGGCGGTGGCGCCGAGGGCTCGGCACAGTCGGGTCAGGGATGCGGAGGAGGACATGGCAGGCCTTTCTGTCGAAGGGTGGGGGTGGGACGGAGGAGCGCGGGAGGGAAACGGAACGGTGGATCGATCAGCCCAGCGTCTGCTGGATGTGACCGGTGAAGTGGCCACGCTCCCAGGTCGGTTCATCGCGAACGACCCAGCGCATGGTGAAGAGTTCGGTGATGGCCTGGACCCAGCTGTTGGCCAGGCTGTCGAGGATGGCTTCGCCCTGTTCGCGCGTGGCGGTGGTGGGGTCGCCGATGACGCCGCTGGGGCCGAAGTCGCGCGCCACCCAGGCGCAGGCCGGTCGGCCATCGGCCGAGAGCGTCTTGGACGGGAAGGGTGGCGGGAAGTACGCGGCCGCGCGCTCCATGTGCACCGTGTCGGGCGCCAGTGCGAGCATCAGCGCGGTTTCCGAATGACCAGCGTGCATGGAGAGCTTGCGTTCTTCGTCGCTGATGAACTTGCCCGAGACGTTGGGCACGCGCGAGACGCCGTAGGGCACGACGACGAAATCGCCATGGCGCAGGCGCAGCTCGCGAGCGGCCATCTCCAGCACCTGCGGCTGGCCACCATGGCCGTTGGCGAACACCAGCTTGCGGAAACCCGAGCGGTAGACCGACTCGCCCAGCTCGATCATGGTCGAGAGCAGGGTGGTGCCGGTGAGCGTCATGGTGCCCGCGAAGTGCAGGTGCTCTTCGGACTTGCCGTAGGTGATGGGGGGCAGGCCGAAGGCGCGGATCTCGGCGGGCAGGCGCTCGAAGGCCTTGCCGATGACGCCCGCGGCGATCACGGTGTCGACCGAGCAGGGCAGGTGCGGCCCGTGCTGTTCGGTGGCCCCCACCGGCAGCACGATGACCGTGTTCTCGCGGTCGGGCAGCGCGGTGATTTCCGTCCAGGCCAGGTAGGGCAGGAAACGGTGAGGGGGGAAGTAGCCGTGCATCATGGGGCGGGTCCTTGTGGGGAGTCAGGGAATGAGGGGGCGGCCGTTGCGCAGCACCACGCGGGGCGCGGTGCGCGAGGGCCAGGCATGGGTGTCCGAGGCGGTGAAGACCACGAGGTCGGCGCTCGCGCCGTCCAGCGTGGCGCGGGCCAGCGGCTGGCGCTGCAGCCAGTCGGCGCGGCACAGCGCGTCGGACCAGGTGTCGAAAGGGGTGTCGAGCTGACCGGCCAGCGTGGCGGCCTGCATGGCTTCGAGCGGGTCCAGGCTGCCGACGCGGCAGAACGGGTCCTGCACGTTGTCGCTGGCGAACAGCAGCGGGATGCCGCGCTCGCGCGCTTCCTTCACCAGCATGAGGCCGCGCAGGCGCGGCGTGCGGCCGGTGACGGCGTCCTGCAGCAGCAGGTTGGTGATGGGCAGCGACACCAGTGTGATCGGCGCGCGCGCCACGGCGTCCAGCGTGGCCAGCGCCTGGTCCTCGGGCTGGGCCGCGAGCGCGCAGTTGTGGCCGCAGACCACGCGGCCGGTGAAGCCGATGTCGCGCAGCAGCAGCGCGATGAAGGCCAGGCCTTGCGCGCCGGGATTGAGTTCCTCGTCCACGTGCAGGTCCAGGTCCAGATCGACCGCCTGCGCGGCGTGCACGAGGTGGCGCAGGGCGTTGGCGTCCCAGTTGCTGGAGTGCACGAAACCGCCGAGCAGCGCGTGCGGGCCGGTGGCGGCGACGCGGCGCGCCAGGGCCTGCGCCTCGTCGCGGTCTTGGAACAGGCCGAGCTTGATCAGGGCGACCTGTTCGAGCCGCACGCGGCCGCGCCATTCGGCGGCGAGTTCGGCGGTCACCTCCCACGCCAGGGGCGGGGTGCTGGGGTCCCACCAGTCGATGTGGGTGCGCAGGTGCGTGGTTCCGGCCTCCCAGGCCCATTGCAGGCCGCGCTCGGCGCGCTCGCGCAGGTCGGCGTGGGTCCAGTGGGCGCGGTCGCCGATCACCGCGTCGATCGCGCCGAGCAGGCCGGGCTTCACGGCGCCCATGCGCGGCAGGATGAAGGCCTTGTCCAGGTGCGTGTGCGCATCGACCATCCCGGGCAGCACCGGCGCGCCCTGCACGTCCCAGCCTTGGCCGGTGACCCTGACGGTGCCGGTGATGGGCGAGGTGCGGGTCACACGGCCCTGGGCCAGTTCTAGCAGCGCCAGGGCCGGGCCGGCGCGGTCGGTGGGCCAGTCGGTCGGCAGCAGCCAGCGCGGCAGCCGCGCGTTGGCGATGAAGTCGGG